>JAPLKG010000010.1 GCA_026388185.1 Candidatus Eisenbacteria bacterium
GAGATGGTGATGCCTGGTGACAACGTGACGGTGGAGATAGAGTTGTTAACGCCGATCGCGTTGGAGAAGGAGTTGCGGTTTGCGATAAGGGAGGGCGGGCGCACTGTAGGAGCGGGCGTCGTCGCAGAAATACTAGACTGATGTCCATCACGACGCTTGCCAAGTGACGCCTCAAGAAATCGCGACATAGTTGAGGAGGAGAAGTGGCGACTCAAAGAATTCGGATAAAGCTGCGTTCCTACGATCATGCGATGCTGGATCAGTCCGCCGGCCAGATAGTGCAGACCGCGAAGAGAACTGGCGCGACGATCTCCGGCCCGGTGCCGCTTCCTACAAGGAGGACGGTCTACACGGTCCTGAGGTCTCCGCATGTGGACAAGAAATCCAGAGAGCAGTTTGAGATCAGGGTCCACAAGAGGCTGATCGACATAGTTCGCTCGACACCTCAGACCATCGATGCCTTGATGAAGCTGGACTTGCCGGTCGGCGTGGACATTGAGATAAAGCTGTAGGAAAAGCGGAGGAGTGACAATGCCAGGACTTATCGGAAAGAAACTGGGGATGACGCAGGTCTTTGATGAGACCGGTAAGGTTATGCCGGTGAGCGTCATTCAGGCTGGCCCATGTCCCGTGATTCAGAGGAAGACCTCCGGCAGGGAAGGATATGACGCGGTCCAGTTAGGCTTCATCGATGCGCGGGAGAAGCGCACTACAAAACCGCTGCAGGGCCATTTCAAGAAGATCGGTGTTTCTCCAAAGAAGATCTTGAGGGAGTTCAGGGTTCCCGACGAGAAGGGCCACGAAGCAGGAAGCACGATCAACGTAGAGATGTTTGAGGCCGGCACGAAGGTGAGCATAACTGGAACTTCAAAAGGTAAGGGTTTTCAAGGCGTGATAAAGCGCTGCGGATATTCCGGAGGCGACGCCACTCACGGCTGCACCACTCACAGGATGCCTGGTTCGATCGGAGCCAGCGCGTGGCCGTCGCGAGTGAGAAAGAACGTCGGTCTTCCTGGAAGAATGGGCGGCGAAAGGGTCACAGTCAAGAACCTGATCGTCGTCGGAGTCGACAAGGAACGCAATCTCCTCTGGGTCAAGGGTTGTGTGCCCGGAGGTCCGAACGGCTACGTGGAAATAAGGAAGAGTTCTTAGGAGAAGGTAGATGATTTCGGCAAAGGTGTTTTCGACTGAGGGTGAAGAAAGAGGCGCGGCCGAGCTTCCCGAGTATCTCTTTGGCGCGGCGGTGAACGAGCACGTGCTCTACGAAGCCGTCAGGAGCTATCTTGCGTGCCAGAGACAGGGCACGGCGTCGACTAAGTCCAAGGGCGAAGTCAGCGGAAGCGGGCGCAAACCGTGGCGACAGAAGGGTACCGGTCGGGCAAGGGCGGGTGACAACACTTCCCCGCTCTGGGTCAGAGGCGGCTGTGTGTTTGGCCCCAAGCCGCGCGACTACGGCTACGAGTTGCCGAAGAAACTCAAGAGACTGGCTTTGAAGTCCGCCCTCACGATGAAGGCCAAAGAGGAAGCCGTCATGGTCGTCGAGCCGCCCTCGACGGGCGAACCCAAGACGCGGGAAATGGCAAAGTATTTCGCGAAGCTTGGCGTGGCCGGCAAGAAATGCCTTCTCGTTACAGCCTCGCCTGACGAGAATTTGCTGAGGTCCACACGAAACATTCCGTACGTGAGTACGATTCTCTCCAGTCAACTCAACGCGTACGCTCTTCTGCATTGTGATAGGCTACTTCTCACGCCTGACGCTCTCCAGAAAATGAAGGAGGTTTTCTCGAAATGATTGAGCCCAGACAGATTGTCAGGAGAGCGCTCGTCACCGAGAAGGGCACACAGATTCGTGAGGCGGCAAATCAGTACCTGTTTGAGGTGGATCCGAGGGCCAACAAACTTCAGATAAAGAAGGCGATAGAGACGATCTTCTCGGTGAAGGTTGAGAACGTAAGAACCGTGAGAATGAAGGGAAAGACAAAACGACTTGGCGCGCACGTTGGGAGACGGCCGCATTGGAAGAAGGCCATCGTTACGCTGAAGAAAGGTCAGACCATAGAGCTCTTCGAACAAGTATAGGTACAAGCACGGGTTGACCGAGCTCGCGGGCTCGGTCCTGAGGAGCTGGGCATTATCACTGGCGCATCGGTAGAAGAGATAGGTGAAAGGTAATGGGAATCAGGAAATTTAGGCCTATTACGCCGGCGTCGAGATACAAGACGCTTCCCGACTTCAAGGAAATCACGAAAACAGAGCCAGAGAAGAGTCTTGTGGAGTCTCTGCGCAGCAGAGGCGGACGAGACAACAAGGGTCATATCTCTTGCCGGCACCAGGGCGGCGGCCACAGAAGACGCTACCGAATCATCGATTTCAAGAGAAACAAGGACGACGTTCCGGCCAAGGTAGCCGCGATCGAATACGATCCAAATCGCTCGGCGAGGATTGCGCTCCTTCATTACGCTGACGGCGAGAAGCGTTACATCGTGGCGCCCTGCAGCTTGGCCGTCGGAGACACCATTGTTTCCGGTCGAAGCGCGGATATCAAGGCGGGTAATGCTCTTCCGTTGCGGAACGTTCCTCTCGGAACTCAAGTTCACAACGTCGAGCTTATTCCCGGCAGGGGCGCGCAGCTTGCGCGCGGTGCAGGTAGCTTCTGCCAGGTCCTGGCGAAGGAAGGCGACTACGTACAGTTGAGGCTTCCCTCCGGAGAAGTTCGCATGGTTCATCTCAACGCGCGCTGCACAATCGGCCAGGTGGGCAACATCGAGCACGAGAATATTGTCGTGGGCAAGGCCGGTAAGAGTCGCTGGCTTGGTATCAGACCTTCCGTGCGCGGCGTTGCAATGAATCCCGTCGACCATCCGATGGGTGGAGGAGAAGGAAAGAGTTCGGGCGGCAGGCATCCGTGTTCGCCTTGGGGTAAGCCCACCAAGGGATTTAAGACGAGAAAGAAGAAGCTTTCGGACAAACTCATCTTGAAGAGAAAGAAATAGGTTGGAGGAACCGCGATGGCACGCTCGATAAAGAAGGGTCCATACATAGACGAGAAACTTCTCAAGAAGATTCAGCTACTGAACGCCGCTGATGAAAGAAGGGTCATACGAACATGGGCCAGGCGTTCGACAATAGTGCCTGAATTCGTGGGGCATACTCTGGCCGTTCACAACGGCAACAAGTTCATTCCAATCTACATCTCGGAGAACATGGTTGGGCACAAGCTGGGGGAATTCGCCCCCTCAAGGATCTTCAGGGGCCACGGTGTTCACGTGGAGAAACCCGTACCTCCTTTGAAATAGGGGGAGCAGCGAGAAAAAGGTAGCGACGGAGGTTTGCTTTGGACGCAAAAGCAACGGCACGGTTTGTGAGAGTCACGCCGCGGAAAGTAAACCAAGTGTGCCACCTCATCAGGGGAAGACACGTTGATGAGGCCCTGCACGTACTGCAATTCACCCACAAGATTGGTGCGCGGGTTGTAGAGAAGGTGCTCAAGTCCGCGGTCTCTAATGCGGTCAACATCGAGGGAAAGATTGACGTCGATACGTTGATGATAAAGGAGATACGTGTTGGTCCAGGCCCCACCATGAAGCGCTTCATACCTAGAGCGCAGGGCAGGGCCACCCCGATACTGAAAAGAACGAGCCACGTGACGGTGATTGTCACAACAGGCGAATCAAAGCCTGGAGCAAAGTAGTCGCGGCTCTTGACAAAGGAGAGACGAATTGGGACAGAAGACTAACCCTATCGGGTTGAGACTCGGGATAATAAAAACGTGGGATTCGCGTTGGTTCGCTCAAAAAGGTTTTGCCGAGCTTCTTCAGGAAGACATCATGCTCCGGCGATACCTGAAGACACGTCTCTATCAAGCTGGTATCTCCAAGATCATTATTCAAAGAGCTGCCGGGAAGGCAACCGTTACAATCCGGACTGCGAGACCCGGTCTCGTTATTGGAAGAAGGGGCGCACAGGTTGATCTTGTCAAGGATGAACTGCAGCATCTCACGAAGAAAGAGGTTCTGCTGAACATAGAAGAGGTGAAGAAGCCTGACGTGGACGCACAGCTCGTGGCGGAACACATCGCCAGGCAGCTCGAGCAGCGGGTTTCCTTCCGGCGGGCCATGAAGAGAGCCATAACGTCGGCCATGCGGCAGGGAGCCGAGGGTGTAAAGATACTCTGTTCGGGAAGACTGGGCGGGGCTGAAATGGCGCGCCACGAGGGTTACAAAGAGGGAAGAGTGCCGCTGCATACTCTGCGAGCCGACATAGACTACGCAACGGCCACGGCTCATACAACGTACGGTTGTGTCGGCGTCAAAGTCTGGATTTTCCACGGCGAGGTTCTGGACAAGGCGGCCGCCAAGCGCGAGCAAGCAAGCGAATGAGGTTCGTGTTATGTTAATGCCCAAGAGAGTCAAGTATCGCAAGCAGCAGAGAGGAAGAATGAGGGGTAAGGCATACAGCGGGGCAGACGTGCACTTTGGTGAGTTCGGTCTGAAGGCGCTTGAACCCGCGTGGGTTTCCAACAAGCAAATCGAGGCCGCCAGGGTGGCCATAACCAGGAAGATAAAGAGAGGCGGGAAGATATGGATTCGCATTTTCCCGGACAAGCCCGTGACCGTAAAGCCGGCCGAGACCAGAATGGGTAAGGGCAAGGGCAATCCGGAATTCTGGGTCGCCGTCATCAAGCCCGGGAGAGTACTCTTTGAGCTGCAGGGCATCCCCGAACAGTTGGCGAGAGATGCGTTCAAGCTTGGAGCCTCGAAGCTTCCCGTGCGGACAAGATTCGTTCTGAGAAAGGAGTTCTGACATAGACGATGGCGAAGCAACTGAAGCCGCGGCAAATACGTGAAATGACCCTGTCGGAGATCAATGCCAAGCTCGTCGAGCTGGAAGAGGAACTTTTCAGTCTCCGCTTCCGGAACGCAATGAAGCAACTCGACGATCCCCTCAGGATTCGCATAATCAAGCGCGAGGTCGCCAGGCTCAAGACTGTTCTGAGGGAACAGAAGCTCGGTATCAGAAAAATAGGTTCCGAGTCGAGCCAGGCGGGGTAGAAGACTCCGCGTGTGGGAGCGCAGACCAGCGCCGTCGATACGAGAGCGACCGGTATTGTTTTACGCAGCAGTTAGCAAAAGGTGAGAAATGGAAGAGAGAGCCAAAAGAAAAGCTAGGATGGGGAGAGTAGTAAGTCGCAGCGGCGACAAGTCGATCGTCATCGAGATGCAGCGACTCATGAAACATCCGGTCTACGGAAAGTACATTCGTAGAAGGAAGAAGCTTCATGTTCACGACGAGAAGAACGAATGCCAGGTGGGAGATACAGTGCGCGTCGCGGAGACTCGCCCCTTGAGCAAGCTGAAGAGATGGAGATTCATAGAGATCGTTGAGAAGGCCCGGTAGCGAAGGATGACACAGAAACTGCATAAGGACTGCGTAAGGAATTCTGAAAAATGATTCAGCCACGATCAATACTCACAATTTCTGACAACACCGGCGCTAGAATCGCACGGTGTATCAAAATCCTCGGCGGCACGAGGAGAAGATACGGACGTATAGGCGACGTGATCGTAGTGTCGATCAGAGATGCCATGCCGGGCGGTACGGTCAAGAAGGGTGATGTAGCAAGGGCCGTCATCATTCGTACGGTCAAGGAAGTGAGGAGAAAGGACGGCTCCTACATCAGGTTTGACCAGAATGCGGCAGTACTGATAGATGACCAGAAGGAGCCAAGGGGGACAAGGATCTTCGGGCCCGTTGCAAGAGAATTGAGAGACAAAGAGTTCATGAAGATAGTGTCTCTCGCACCCGAGGTCATCTAGCACGGAGTGAAACATGAAGATTGCCAAGAATGACGTTGTCGTAGTGATTGCGGGTGACGACAAGGGTAAGACTGGAAAGGTGTTGAAGGTTTTCCCGAGCAAATCCCGCATCATAGTCGAGAAAGTGAATTTCGTGAAGAGACACACTCGGCCTACACGTTCGCGAGTCCAGGGCGGGATTCTTGAGAAAGAAGCTCCCATGAACGTCTCGGACGTGATGCTTCTGTGTCCCAAGTGCGACGTGGGCGTGAGAGTCGGTCACAAGGAGTTGAGTGACGGTTCCAGGGTCCGTGTATGTAGAAAATGCGGTGAGATGATTCCGCGACCTGAAGCGCGTTGAAAGGTTCAATGGAGTAAGAGATGGTTCCCAGGCTAAAAACGAAATATGAGAAAGAGGTCGTTCCTCTTCTCATGAAGAAATTCGGCTACAAGAACAAGATGCAGGTCCCGAAGCTTGTGAAGATAGTCATCAACATGGGGGTCGGCGACAGCCTTGTCAACATTAAGCTCTTGGACGCTGCAGTCGCAGATCTGACGACCATCACGGGGCAGAAGCCGACCGTCAGACGCGCCAAGAAGTCAATCGCAAACTTCAAGTTGCGCGCCGGAGTTCCGATCGGATGCGCCGTGACCCTGAGGGGCGCACGGATGTACGAGCTCTATGACAGGTTCGTGAACGTTGCCGTGCCTCGAATCCGCGATTTTCGGGGTCTTTCGCCCAAGTCTTTCGACGGCAGGGGGAACTACACGATCGGATTGACGGAGCAGATCATTTTTCCCGAGATAAATTATGACAAGGTTGAGAAGATAAGAGGTATGGATGTGACAATAGTCACTTCCGCCCGGACGAACGAAGAAGCGTTCGAACTTCTCAAGTTAATGAATATGCCTTTCAGGCAGAAGTAGGCCATGGTTGGGCTCGTCAAGGAGGTTCAGTGGCTAAGAAGTCTCTAGTGGAGAAATGGAAAAGGGAACCCAAGTTCAAGGTCAGAAAATATAATCGTTGCCATCGTTGTGGAAGACCGCGCGCGTACTTGCGGCAGTTCGGTCTCTGCCGCATATGCTTCCGGGAGCTTGCCCTTCAGGGACAGATCCCCGGTGTAGTCAAATCGAGCTGGTAACAGTAGTTGGTGTTGAGCGGAGGCAAATTACATGTCTGTGTCCGATCCCATTGCCGACATGCTAACGTGTATCAGGAACGCATGCAAGGCCAAGCACAAGAAAGTGGATGTGCCTTCTTCGAGCTTGAAGATTGAATTGGCGAAGGTGCTTCTCAGGGAGAAGTTCGTAAACAACTTCAAGACGATTGACGACAGAAGGCAGGGCGTACTGCGCATATACCTCAAGTATGACCCGCAGAACAGAAGCGTCATCACCGGTATAAGGCGAGTGAGTACGTCGGGTCGCAGGATTTACGTTGACAAGGAGCACGTACCACGCGTGCTTGGAGGGATGGGAACCGCAGTGCTCTCGACCTCCAGTGGAATTCTCACAGACAAGGAGGCTCGCGCTCGGGGCGTGGGGGGAGAAGTTCTCTGCCACCTATGGTAGAGAACGCCCTCGTTGTGAAGTCCAGCGCACTTGGCGCACGCGCGGCTGCGGGACTTGATATAGTTGTTCGGGAGCTTTGCTCCGGGAGGTTCTGAGTATATGTCAAGAATCGGCAAAATGCGCATACCGATTCCAGCCGGTGTGAGTGTCGGACTATCCGGTGATGAAGTGAGGGTCGCGGGTCCCAAGGGAGAGCTCGCGAGCAAGATTCCTGCGGGTATCTCGGTGGCCATGGAGGGTGACTGCGTTAGGGTAGTGCCCGACACGGATACGACGGATCCTCACGTCAGAGCCCTTCACGGCATGGTTAGAGCGGTGGTTTCGAATCTGGTGACGGGTGTCAGCACTGGTTTCCGCAAGGTTCTGGAAATTGTCGGTACCGGCTACAGGGCCCAGATGGAAGGCAAGAAGCTCATTCTGCATCTTGGATTTTCAAAACCTGTCGAGTACGTCGCTCCGGATGGAATACAGATCTCGGTGGAGTCTCCGACTCGCATAGTCGTGGGAGGCATCGACAAGGTTCTCGTTGGGCAGGTGGCGGCCGACATCAGGGCTTTCAGGGGCCCCGAGCCTTACAAGGGCAAGGGAATACGCTACGAAGGTGAGTACGTGCGCAAGAAGGCTGGCAAGGCTGCAGTTGGGGCGGCCGGTGGTTAGAACTCGAGAGCGAGGTAAATACCTGGTTTTGTTTCAGGGAACATGCGATGAGAACAAGAACATCCAAGAGAGTATTAAGCAGAAATAAGAGACATTCTAGGGTCAGAAAGAGTGTGTTGGGCACGGCCGAGAGACCGAGACTTTCCGTTTTCCGGGGTCTGAGACACATTTTTGCCCAGCTCGTTGATGATTCCTCGGGTCGAACTCTGGTCTCGGCCTCTAGTATCTCAAAGGAAACGCGCGCTACGGTCCGTGGGAAGAAGAAGGACGTCAGCAAGGCCGTCGGCCTCCTGCTGGCGCAGAAGGCCAAGGCCGCGGGCATTGAGACAGTGACATTTGACAGAGGAGGCTACCTCTATCACGGTAGAGTGAAGGCTCTCGCCGAGGGGGCGAGAGAAGGTGGCCTGAAGTTCTGATTCTGCAAGAAGTGACGGCTGGAATAAAAGGAGGAATTCTTGGCTAACGCAGAGGCTGAAAGAACTGAACTCGTTGAGAAAGTCATCCACGTCAACCGCGTGGCTAAGGTGGTAAAAGGAGGTCGCCGATTCGGGTTCAACGCACTGGTGGCAGTTGGTGATCAGAAGGGAAACGTGGGCATAGGGTTGGGGAAGGCAAACGAGGTAGCAGACGCGATCAAGAAAGGCAGCGAAGCGGCAAAGAAGGCCTTTTTCTTGGTTCCCACCGTGAAGGGAACCATTCCGCACGAAGTGATCGGCCACTTCGGCTCCTGCCGTGTGCTCTTGAAGCCGGCTTCACCTGGGACTGGGATAGTCGCCGGAGGCGTGGTCAGAGCGATTCTTGATTCCGCCGGTGTCCGGGACATTCTCTCCAAGTGCTTGAGTTCGAGCAATCCGCACAACGTGGCCAAGGCCACCATGCACGCTCTCCAACACTTGAGGACAGCGAGGGAGATCGCCGCCGCCAGGGGCAAGACAGTGGCTGAGCTTTTTGGCATGACAGAGGCCAGGAGCGAGTCCGTAGAATCGGACACGATCCTTAAGTAGGAAACGCGAGCAGGTGACGCGAGCGTTTCCGGATATCCGCATAGCAGAGGTTGGAAGGTAGAGGCTAGAAGCGATGGCAAAGAAGCTCAAGATTACGCAGATACGTAGCGGCATCGGAATGAAGGACGTCCAGTGCGTGACGGTGCGTACCCTGGGTATCAGAAGACTCCATCAAACGGTTGTTCACAATGACACACCTCAGATTCGAGGGATGATTGCGAAGGTATGCCATCTCGTCCGTGTCGAGGAGATAGAGGAATGAACAAGCTTACCCAACTGCGCCCCCAAGCCGGCGCACGCAAGAAGAGAAAGAGACTGGGTTACGGCGATGCCTCCGGACATGGTGGCACCTCCACGAAGGGTCACAAGGGGCAGAAGGCGCGTTCGGGCGGAAAGATCCCCGCCTGGTTTGAGGGTGGACAGATGCCTCTGCAGAGAAGATTACCCAAGAGGGGTTTCACAAACATCTTCAAGATCGAGTACCAGGTCGTTAATCTCGCCGGGCTGTCGAAGCTGGAAACAGGAGTCGAAGTGACGCCGGAGACCCTGTATGAGAGGCGCCTCGTTCGCAATCGCACGAGGCCGATCAAGATACTTGGTACTGGAGAGATTTCTATTCCGCTCAAGGTCAAGGTACACGCAGTCAGCAAGACAGCCAGAGAAAAACTTGAACGGGCAGGCGGCTCGGTGGAGCTTATTGACTAATGTTTGACAAATTCCAGAGCATATTCAGGATTCCCGAACTGAAGCGGAGGATCCTTTTTACGATAATGATTCTCATTGTCTACCGTTTGGGGGGACACGTTCCGACGCCCGGAGTCAACGGATCGGCGCTGGCCGCGTTTTTCCAGGGCAAGGAAAGGACGCTCTTTGGTCTGTACGACATGTTTGTCGGAGGCTCTCTAAAGAATTGCACGATCTTTGCAATGGGTATAATGCCCTACATCAACGCTTCCATCATCCTGCAACTACTCGGCGCGGTCATTCCCTATTTCCAGAAGCTTCAGAAGGAAGGCGAAGAGGGAAGGAAGAAGATCACGCAGTACACGAGATACGGGACGGTCTTTCTGGGGATGATACAGGCCTACGGAATAAGCATTTTCGTGGAGTCTTTGAGAAGCGAACTGGGCGCCGTTGTCCCGTACCCGGGCTTGAGCTTCAGACTCCTCACGATGATAACGCTCACGTGCGGAACGGTGTTCGTGATGTGGTTGGGAGAACAGATCACGGATCGCGGAATCGGAAACGGTATTTCGCTGATCATTTTCATCGGCATCGTGGCTCGTTTCCCGAATGACGTGCTAAATACCGTGCGTGCGGTGAGTGGCGGTGCGCTGGAACTGTTCAGCATAGTTTGGCTGATGGTCCTCATCATCGGCGTCATCGCGGCCGTGATAGTTATGACGCAGGGCATGCGGAAGATCCCGGTCCAATACGCGAAGAGGGTCGTCGGGCGGAAAATGTATGGCGGGCAGAATACTCACATTCCGCTGCGCGTCAACAGCGCCGGCGTCATTCCCATCATTTTCGCTCAGTCCCTGATAATGTTTCCCGGAACGCTTGCCACCTTCGTGAGAGACAACGCGACCATGGACAGACTGACCACGTTTTTCGCGCCGGGATCGTGGTCTTACTCTATGATCTACGGACTGGTCATCGTTTTCTTCACCTATTTCTATACGGCGATCATTCTGAATCCTACCGATCTCGCAGACAACATCCAGAAGTACGGCGGTTTCGTGCCGGGAATCCGAGCGGGGAGGAAGACTGCCGAATACATCGACAGAGTGCTGATGAGGATAACGCTCCCGGGCGCCATCTTCCTTGCGCTCGTCGCAATTCTGCCGGACGTGTTGATTCACGAATTTCACGTGCCTTTCTATTTTGGCGGCACTTCGATATTGATCGTGGTTGGGGTTGCCCTGGACACGCTTCAACAGATTGAATCACACCTTCTGATGAGGCATTACGAAGGATTCATGAAGAGGGGAAAGATCAAGGGAAGAAGGTTCTACTGATCCCATGCGAATAGTGCTTCTGGGTCCGCCGGGATCTGGAAAGGGAACCCAGGCCAGGTTGCTCAAGGACCATTACGGGATTCTCCAGATCTCAACGGGGGA
The DNA here is from genome assembly GCA_026388185.1 of Candidatus Eisenbacteria bacterium. NCBI lineage: Bacteria > Candidatus Eiseniibacteriota > Candidatus Eiseniibacteriota bacterium. Next base: position 11,149 of record JAPLKG010000010.1, read on the forward strand.
CATCTTTCGAAGGGCAATCGCCGAGAGAACGCCTCTGGGTGTCGAGGCCGAGAAATATGTCTCCACGGGTGCGCTCGTTCCTGATGATTTGACAATAGAGCTTGTAAGGAACAGGTTGCAGCAGAAGGACACTGCAAGAGGTTTTGTCCTCGATGGCTTTCCCAGGACGATTCCTCAGGCCAAGGGGATCGATGAGATATTCGAGGAGTTCGGTTGGGAGCTTGACGCCGTAGTTTACATAGACGTGCCTGACGACGTTCTTCTGGAACGCCTCGTTCACAGGCAAACCTGCCCGTCTTGCGGGATGATGTACCACCGGGACAGCAGGCCTCCTGTTGATGAGGGAACGTGCGACGAGTGCCGTACACCGCTGGAGGTGCGCGAAGACGACAACGAGGAGACTTTCAAGAAGCGGTTGGCCGTGTACTTCTCTCTGACGTCGCCGCTTGTCGACCACTACAGGCACGAGTCACGGCTCCTCGACATAGACGGTTCGGGCGGGGTAGAGGAAGTCTTTGAAAACATAAGCGCTGCGCTCGACGACAGACACAGGAGTTCGAGAAAGCGGACACATGATAAGTCTAAAGACGCCGGATCAGGTCGCCAAGATAAGGGAGAGTTGCATAATAGTCGCCGAGACCCTTGAGGCCATAGGACGAATCATTGAGCCCGGCATCACAACCAGCGAATTGGATCGTTGGGTGGTGGATTTCATAAAGTCCAGAGGGGCCGTGCCGGCTTTCAAGGGTTACAGGGGCTTCCCTGCGAATGCGTGCGTTTCTGTCAACGAGGAGGTCGTGCACGGGATTCCAGGCGACAGAACGTTGCTTGAGGGGGACATTGTGAGCGTTGACGTTGGAGCGAAAAAGAACGGTTACTTTGGAGACGGGGCGGCGACTTTTCCTGTGGGCGAGATTTCTGACGAAGCGCAACGTCTCATGGAAGTCACCGAGCTTGCCCTGATGAAGGGCATTGAGCGAGCAGTCGTGGGGAACCATCTCGGAGATGTGTCCCACGCGATTCAGAACTGCGTTGAAGGCGCAGGTTTTTCAGTCGTGAGGGATCTGGTCGGACACGGCATCGGAATTCAGATGCACGAAGACCCACAGGTCCCGAATTATGGGAGTGTAGGTTTCGGCCCGCTGCTAGTCGAAGGGATGGTTCTTGCAATAGAGCCAATGGTCACTGCCGGAGGTTGGGAGGTACAGACCCTCGCTGACAATTGGACAGTGGTCACGAAGGATGGGTCTCTTGCGGCTCACTTCGAGCACACCGTGGCTATATGCGATGAAGGGGTCGAGATCTTGACTCAACCGGGCTCGAGAGCCCTGAGGAGGTCGTAGACTTAGGTGGCAAAGGAAGAGGGCATACAGGTGGAAGGCACCGTAGTTGAACCGCTTCCTAACGCTATGTTTAGGGTCGAGCTGGAAAACGGGCACTTGGTTCTGGCCCACATCTCGGGCAAAATGCGAATGCATTTCATAAGAATTCTGCCCGGCGACAAGGTAACGGTGGAATTGTCTCCTTACGACCTGAGCAGGGGGAGAATAATCTACAGATACAAGTGAGGGGTTGGGGCCAGCCGGCGGCGTGACAGGATTCGGGAACGTGGACAGCAATTGCGCGTGGTCGTGCTCCACCCGGGGAGTGGTGAACATGAAGGTCAGAGCATCGGTCAAGAGAATCTGCGAGCACTGCAAGATCGTGCGCCGGAAAGGCGTCGTGCGCGTGCTCTGCAAGGATCCGAGGCACAAACAAAGGCAAAAATAGCGCCAAAGCAAGAGAGAAGGTGATACAAGTTGGCACGAATTGCAGGAGTTGATTTACCTGCTGAAAAGAGAATCGAAGTTGCTCTCACATACATTTACGGTATTGGTGTTTCCTCGGCCAGGAAGATTATCAAGGCTACCGGTGTGAATCCCGACATTCGCGTCAAGAATCTGTCGGAAGAAGATACGGGCAGGCTCAGAACCGAGATAGAGACTAGGTACAAGATCGAAGGAGCCCTCCGCAGCGAAGTCGGCATGAACATAAAGAGGCTAATGGACATCGGGACCTACAGAGGTTTGCGGCACAGGAAGGGTTTGCCTGTCAGGGGGCAGAGAACCAAAACGAACGCCAGAACGCGGAAAGGTCCCAAGAAGACTGCGGGCGCCCGCAGGTCAAGGGCCGTGACAACGACGAAACCGGCTCCGAGACCTGTGGCAAAGGAGGCATGAGAGGTGGCAGTAGAAGAGAAGAAACCGAAGAAGAAGGAGCAGCGTGTTGCGCCCAATGGAGTCGCGCACATTCAGGCCAGCTTCAACAATACTATCGTGACCATCACGGACACAGATGGACGCGTGATTTGCTGGTCAAGTGCGGGGAAAGTCGGTTTCAAGGGGTCTAGGAAGAGTACACCCTTTGCGGCACAGGTGGCTGCGGAGGCTTCCGCGAGAGAGGCCTTGAGCCACGGCATGAGAAGAGTAGAGGTGTGGGTCAAAGGGCCCGGTTCAGGCCGAGAAGCTGCCATTCGCTCGATACAAGCTGCCGGTCTAGAAGTGACAGCAATAAGAGACGTAACACCGATCCCTCACGACGGTTGTCGTCCGCCGAAGAGACGGAGAGTTTAGATTTCGGAAGCCTTCTGTCCTCTCTCGGCGGGCGACTCCGACGAGACAGAGGGCCGTTGTAATCACACGGAGGTTTTCTTCCGCGAGGCGTTGTGTTTAGAGAACAGGTGGTGCGATAGATGGCAAGAAACAGAGACGCGAAATGCAAGCAGTGTAGACGTGAGGGAACCAAGCTTTTCTTGAAGGGCGATCGCTGCGTGACCGACAAGTGCGCCTATGAACGCAGGGGTTACGCTCCCGGTGAACATGGCAGGGAGCGGAGGCTGCGTTTGACAGACTATGGGGTGCAGCTCAGGGAGAAGCAGAAGGCCAGGCGCATATACGGAATAATGGAGAAGCAATTCAGGAACTATTTTCTTTCCGCTGAGAGGAAGAAAGGAATCACCGGAGCAACCTTGCTGCAAATGCTTGAATGCAGGCTCGACAACCTGGTATTTAGGCTCGGTTTCGCACCATCGAGACAGTCTGCCAGGCAGCTCGTCAAGCACGGTCATTTCGTAGTGAACCGGAGAAAGGTGAACGTGCCTTCGTTTCAGGTGACACCCGGAAGTGAAATCTCCGTCAGAGAGAAAAGCCGCGAGCTTTTGGTCATAAAGAGCTCCGTCGAGATGAGCCAGGGCAGGGAGATGCCTTCCTGGCTTCAGATAGATCGTGAGAGCTTCTCAGGCAGGCTCCTTGAGATTCCATCAAGAGAGTTGATACCTGTTCCGGTTCAGGAGCAGCTCATAGTTGGGCTTTACTCCAAGTAAGCGTACTGAAATGTCAGGGGGTCTATGATATGAAGTGGAAAAGCCTCCAGATGCCGAAGAAGATCGAGCTCGATGAAAAGACAGCCAGCGACACGTACGGCAAGTTCACAATCGAGCCTCTGGAGCGTGGGTTCGGCCTCACAATTGGCAATGCGCTTCGACGCGTGCTGCTTTCCTCGCTGCCGGGCGCTGCCATCACAGCCGTGAAAATCGATGGCGCGCTCCATGAGTTCTCAACGCTTCGCGGGGTGCTCGAGGACACGGCGGAGATTATTCTCAATCTGAAACAAGTCCGCTTTACGTTGGCGTCAGACAGCATCAAGCGAGGCCTGTTTGAGGCGAAGGGGACATGCGAGATAGTTGCGGGCGATCTCAAGGTCGATGGCGACGTGAAGATCCTCAATCCCGACCTTCACATCGCAACGCTCAATAAGGACGGGGAACTGAAAGTAGAAGTCGAAATCAGCGGCGGAAGAGGTTACGTGCCTGCCGAGAATCAGCCGGGCGGTGACAGGGCAATCGGCATAATCCCCATCGACGCTCTCTTCAGCCCGGTAACCAACGTGACCTACCGTGTCGAGAGCGCGAGAGTGGGACAGCGAATAGACTTTGATCGGCTCATCCTCGAGGCCTGGACCGACGGCAGCGTCGTCCCGTGTGATGCGCTCTCTGTTGCCGGAAGGATCCTCAAAGACCATTTCGGCCTGTTCGTCCACTTTGAGGAAGAAGTAATCGTAGAGGAAGAAGAAACAGACAAGGAGACGGAGAGAGTAAAGCACCTGCTGCAGAAGAGTGTTGATGAGCTTGAGCTTTCGGTTCGCTCCGGCAACTGCCTCAGAGCGGCTCAGATAAGAACTCTCGGAGAGCTCGTGCAGAAGAGTGAGCCGGAAATGCTGAAGTATCGGAACTTCGGGCGCAAGTCCCTCAAGGAGATCCTGGATATTCTTGAATCAATGGGTTTGCGCTTCGGCATGGACGTGAGCAAGTTCAAGCTGGCTGAGGCAGAGCAGCACGAAAAATTGGAGTGAGGGAGACAATCTCATGCGACATAACAGGGACAAAAGGAAACTCAGTCGGACGCACGAACATAGGAGAGCCTTGCTGCGTAACATGACCACGGCTCTCTTTGAGCATGAGAGGATTGAGACGACCATAGCCAAGGCCAAGGAAACCAGGAGAGTCGCGGAGCACATGATAACTTTCGCGAAAAAAGGTGACCTCAATTCGCGGAGAATTGTTGCGAGCTATCTGATGAGCGCACAGATCGTCAAGAAACTCTTCGGGACGATCGCGCCCTGGTACACGAACCGCAATGGGGGCTACACCAGAATCATCAGGTTGAGAAGGAGGCTGGGAGACGGCGGCGAGATCGGCATTCTGGAGCTCGTTAAGTCCAAGGAGCTCGCGGAAGAGGACAAGAAGAAGAGACTCGAAAAGAGAGAGGCAAAGGTAAAGGCAAAAGAGGACCGACGCAAGCGCGAGGAGGAAAAAGCGCCCCCCGAAGAGAAAGTAGACGCCGAGGAAGCTCAGGCCAGGAAGAAGGCTGGAGCTGAAGAAGCTTCTGAGGAAAAGCGTGAGAAGAAGGGGAAATAGCAGCGGAGAAGGTTCCGGAAGCGCCGAGTGCGCAACCAGAGTCGCCAGGGACAAAGACAAAATCGCCGCGAGAATGAAAGGCCAGGCCATGTTGCTTGGCCTTGTTCTGTTTGTTGCGCAGATTTCGACCCTGTTCCTCGCGCCGGCGTTCGCAACTCTCGAGCCTCGCGACGCGTCAACGGTCGGGGCCGCACGCCCGACTCTCGAAGTCAGGGCGCTGTGGGTTCTCCGAAACACGCTCGTCTCCAGGGTCGAAATCGACCGCATGCTGCGACAGGCGAAGGACGCCGGATTCAACCTGCTTTTCGTCCAGGTTCGTGGAAGAGGGGACGCGTTCTACAACTCGTCGATCGAACCGAGGGCGGAACTTCTCGCCGATCGGCAATTCGATCCGCTAGCGTACCTGCTTACTCAAGCTCACAGAAGCGACTTCGCGGTTCACCTGTGGCTCAACGCGTTTCTTGTGTGGTCTGCTCCCTGGAAACCCACGAACACAGAACACGTGATGCTATCTCATCCTGACTGGGTGGCCGTTCGTTCTGACGGAAGACCACTCTCTGAGCTGTCGAGGGAAGAGGTCGAATCCATGGGAATTGAAGGTGTTTTTCTCGCGCCGGGCAACCCGGGCGTTCGCGAACACATCAGAGCCGTCGTCAGAGAGCTCGTGCAAAACTACGACGTGGACGGCGTGCATCTTGATTACGTCAGATATCCTGACATGGCGGTGGGTTACGACAGGGGAACTAGGACTGAATTCATGCGTTGCTACGGGGTGGATCCCGATCGAATCGCAAACAACAGAGAAGCCATGGCTGAGCTGTTTGGGAAACGGGGGCTACAGGATCTGGAAGGACTCTGGAAGAAATGGCGGGTTTCCAGTGTAGATGCTCTGGTGGATTCCGTGCGTTGTGACTTGAAGTCTGTGGCCCCGAGAGTGAAACTCTCGGCGGCCGTAGTAGCAGACCCGCGATCCGCGCTCGGACGATACGCCCAGGACTGGCCGGCGTGGTTGGAGCGCGGCACGCTGGATTTTGCCGTTCCCATGTGCTATTCGGCTTCCACGGGGTTCGTCCGAAACCAAGTGCGCACGATAAAGGACCTGGTCGGAGAAAGCAGGTTCTATCCCGGCATCGCGATGTACAACCAGTCTCCCGGAAGAGTCGTAGAGAAAGTGAGAGTCCTGAGACAAATGGGAATCAAGGGGTTCTCCATGTTTTGTTATGATCCCGAGCGCTCCAGAAGCTCGGTGCTGAGAGAGCTTTCGAGAACCGTCTTCGCAGATGCGGCCGTGCCGTGGCCGTGAGACGGATTTCGGTCCGGCGAGAAGAGCCCGCGAGTGGGGCCAACACAGGCATGTTTGCACAGAAGTATGGTGGCCGGTCCCAAGAGTTGTGGGTGAAGGCGTGACGGCTGACGCCGAGGTGGGGAATGGAGGAAAGAGTAACAAACAGACTCCGCGAAATCGTGGGGCCCGAGTGTGTGCTCACGTCGGCAGAAGAGCTTCGCTGTCATTCTTGTGATGCCACAGGGAAGAGCGCACTGCCCGAAGTGGTGGTGCGTCCGGAGAGAGTGGAGCAGGTGTCAGCCATTGCGCGGTTCTGCACGGAAGAGGGCATCCCGCTCACGCCGAGAGGGGCAGGCACCGGTCTTTCCGGAGGAGCCGTCCCCGCAGGTGGAGGGGTGAGTCTCTCGCTCACTCGAATGAACAAGATCAGAGAGATTGTTCCCGAGGACCTCTATGTTGTCGTCGAGGCCGGAGCCGTCACGGAGGAGCTCCAGAGAGCGGTCGAGGCGGCATCGCTTTTCTATCCTCCCGATCCTGCCAGTCGCAGAAGTTCAACAATCGGCGGTAACATAGGCACGGCGGCCCGCGGCCTTAGATGTCTCAAGTATGGCGTCACAAAGAACTACCTGATGGGCCTCGAAATCGTGTTGCCGACCGGAGACGTCATGAAGACCGGAGCGAGGACGTTCAAGAGCGTGGCCGGCTATGACCTGACAAGACTGATGTGTGGCTCCGGGGGGACACTGGCCATTGTCACTTCGGCGACGCTCAAGCTTATCCCGCTGCCCGAGCACAGAGTGACGGTCCTCGCCGCGTTTGCGACGTTGGAGAAGGCGGCGGAGGCTTCTCGCAATGTGATTTCATGCGGGCTCACCCCTTCCGTCCTGGAAATCATGGATTCTCTCGCGGTCGAAGCCATGTCGAGAGACACCGCTCTTTCTCGCGGGGCACGGGGTTGTTCGCTGATTTTGGCCGAAACAGACGGTTTCAGGGAGGCCGCGGAGACGGAGGCGGATCGAGTAGCAAAGGCGTGCGCCGACTCCGGCGCGACGTTTGTAGAGAAGAGCGCCGAGCAATGGGAGAGAGAAGGGCTGTGGGAGGCGAGAAGGAGTGTTCTGACAGCGCTTGCGAAGCTTAACCCTGTGACCATTCTCGAGAACGTCACGGTGCCCAGGACCCTTATCGTCGAGATGATACGTTCGATCGCAGAGATAAGCCGAAAGCACGAACTTGTCATTGCCACGTTCGGGCATGCGGGCGACGGAAACCTTCATCCTACGATCCTCGTGGACGCCCCGATTTCCGAAATGGCTTCGAAGATCGAACGGGCAGTGGTGGAGATTTCTGAGAAGGCACTTTCGCTCGGCGGGGGGCTTTCTAGCGAACACGTGATCGGAATAGAAGAGGGCAGGTGTTTTGGGTGCGAGATCGAAGCTCCCGCCTCCGAGATCGTGAAACGACTCAAGGATGCGTTCGATCCCAGGGGAATTCTAAATCCCGGAAAGCTACTTTGCGTTGGACGATGAGTGTGCGTTTCGGCGTTAGGGTCTGAACAATGGTGCTTGAACCGAGACTTGTGTATCGGAAACCCTTGACCGACAAGTATCCTCAGATAGCACATGCTGCGGAGGAAATCGCGCGCTGCACCAAGTGTGGTCTGTGCAGGGCGGTCTGCCCCACGTTGATAGAGACGGTGAGTGAGTCGCAAGGCGCCAGGGGCAGAGTGAGCCTCGTCGAAGCCGTGCTTGACGGAAGGCTTGCGCTTTCCGACGTTTTTGCCGACAGACTCTCCACCTGCATCAATTGCAAGGCGTGCATTGAAGCCTGTCCCAGTGGCGTCAGGGTTGACGACGTCGTTCTTGCCGCCAGGGCGGAATTGGTGTCGCGGGGCAAGTTCCCTGTCTTGAAGAGACTCATCCTGAGGAGCCTTCTCAAGCGCGGCAGATTGCTGCCGCCGGTCGGGAAAACGGCTTCCTTGCTCCAACGCGCGCTCCTCAAGCTGTCTCCCAAGGGGAGCGCTCTCAGGCTTCTTCTCCCCTTGGTCAGAATCGACAAGGAGAGAAGTCTCCCTGTCTTTGCTTCGAGGAGTTTTAGAGAGCAGGTTCCGGGGAGATTGACCCCGGAAATGCCGCGTGGCTCGACGCCGGTTCCAAGCTCCCTGGAAACACTCGTACCGAAGCCGCGGGAGGGGAAGGAGAATCGGCTCAAAGTGGCGTACTTTGTTGGATGCGCGAGCAATCTCATTTACACGAACGTTGCCTTCTCAGTTGTGGACGTGCTCACGAAGCTCGGTGTGGAGGTGGTCATTCCTCCCCTCCAGGGCTGCTGCGGAACGCCGATCTTCAACGCGGGTGACCTGGTCACCGCGCGGGAGATGGCCAGGAAGAACATACATGCCCTCGCCGCGTCAGACGTCGACGCCATTGTAGTTTCGTGCGCCAGTTGCGGCTTGGCACTGAAGAGAGAATACTCGAAGATCCTTGGGCTTGAAACCTCGGGCCTCTCGGAGAAGGTGATGGACGTCTCGGAATTCATCGTGAAGAAGGTTGGTCTCGACGCCTTGAGGGCGGTCCTTTCGGCGCGCTCGCCGGCGTCTCGGGTGCCGACGGGAGATGGGGCACTACACAGGGAACTCACCGTCACGTATCATGATCCCTGTCACCTGAAGAGGGGGCAGGGTGTGAGGGATGAGCCCAGGGAGATCATTCGCTCCATTCCGGGCGTGAAGTTTGTGGAGATGCAAGAATCAGACAGATGCTGTGGCGGCGGCGGATTGTATAGTTTCACCCATTACGAGATGTCGAGGGCCGTGGTTGCGCGTAAAGTCAAGGCCATAGAAGAGAGTGGAGCCGAGATTGTCTTGACCTCGTGTCCGAGTTGCATGCTCCAGCTCACGGACGCGCTTACGCAGGCCGGATTACCCGTCAGAGTCATGCACGTCATGGAGTTTCTCGCTCAAAACGCATGCTGACCGAATCGATCAAACTGGCTCTAGGAAACATCGGAAGGACAAGACTCAGGCATTTCCTGACCATGTGCGGAATCATGATCGGGACGGGTGCAATCGTCTCCATGGTTTCATTCGCTGTGGGGATGCGCAGCGAGATGTCACGCACCATCGCTTCCTCCGGCCTCCTCACCACCGTCTACGTGCTGCCGAGCGGCAGTGCACTCGGGCAGCTTGCGCCGGGGACGGACGAGCACGATCCCGATGATTCCGGGGCCTACTCCGATGGCACCTCCGCAAACGGTACGGGAACCGATTACCCGACAGACTCCAAACCCGGTTCCAGGACGGCCTCTGCGCGGGGTTCCGTGCCCAGGGATTCGACGCGGGGGATTGCCATTACCGACGAGGCGATAGGGAAGATCGCCTCAATAGAGGGCGTGACTCACGCCTTTCCTCTGGTCGCATTTCCAGCCATGCTAAGCCGCGGCTCGAAGCAGGTTTTTGCCACGGTAACCGGCGTACCTGCCTCGATGGACGAAGCCACGAAAAAACGACTCGAGAAGGGAGAGGTTTTCTCGAGTGAGAACGACAGCACGCTTCTCGTCTCGTCTTCGTTTGCGAAAAAACTGGGTGTAAGCGCGGACTCTGTCGACTCGAAATCCCTTCACGCAGGGATACCGGTGACACTCACCATAATCACGCTTGGGCACGGGCCGTTCGGCTCCGGCGCGATGCTGGAGGGTCCACTCACCGGAGGCTCATTTTCTCCACTCAGTGCGTTGGGTTTGCTGATGCCCTTTGAGCGACAGAGCTTCCGGTTTTACGTCAAGGGTCTGCTCAAGGAGAGTTTCTTCGGACCCGTCGGACGGGCGGACTGCTACGTTCCGCTCAAGATGGCAAAGCGCATGTCCGCGATGACGATTCAGGACCCCGGCGACGTTCTGAGGAATCCCTCTCTAGGCCGAGGCGGCTACCTGGGTGCGGAGGTGCATGTTGCAGCCCTGAACGACGTTGAAAGTGTGACCAAGGAACTGAGAGGCATGAGCTTCACGGTGTTCTCGATTTCGGACCAGTTCAAGGGAATGAGAACCGCCTTCGTCCTGGTGTCGGCTTTCCTCGGTGCGATAGGAGGGGTCGCGCTTTTCGTGGGGTGTCTTGGCATAGTGAACGTGATGCTCATATCCGTCCTCGAGAGAACGAGAGAAATAGGCATAATGAAAAGCGTCGGAGCCAGACGAAGAGACATAATGCACCTCTTCGTGATGGAGGCGGCGCTCATCGGTTTGGTCGGGGGTCTGCTGGGGGTGATGCTGGGTTGGCTCGTGGCGGAGGTCACAAATCACCTGATGTTTGCTTTCATCATCAAGGACCAGGCACCGTTTCACCGGCTCTACGAGATTCCGTTCTGGCTTTCCTCGGGCGCCGTGGGCCTGGCCATCGTGGTAAGCATTATCGCCGGCCTTTATCCCGCGAGAAGAGCCGCCGGGCTTGAACCTACTGCCGCGCTACGGTACGAATAGTGCTCGCACGGGACAATATCCCGCGCGGGCAGTTTGCCGGCACGCCGTAACCTCAAGTAGGTGTGCGCGTTAAGGTAACTCGAGACCGAATTTCAATGCAAGATACCGGCACTATGTGATATAATGTAGGTTGCTCCCCCAAGTTGCTCCCCGCGAAGGAGTCAGCGCCAGAAGTCTTGCAACAGCGGAGGATTTCGACATGTTTCATAGGCCCACTCCATCCATAACGTGCTTCCTTGCAGCCTTGCTGCTCTTGTTTGGCCTTCCTGGGCTGATCGCCTCATCGGCGTCCGCCCTCCCTTACACGCCGCCAGGGGATACCCTGACGGTGATCATGAGACCCATTCAAACCGTCCCGACGATTCTTGTTCGTGGCGACACCCTGGACATAGACTGCGCGGCCTCCAGTTCGACAACCGATTGGACTGCATCTCTCGGTTTTAGACAGCTCAGTTTCCCCCTGGAGATTCTGAGCGCCCAGTATGTGACTTCGCTCTCGCGCTGGGCAATCAAGGCTCTTGTTTCCAGCGATATCCCGTTCGAGCTATACGATCTCACGGTCACGGCTTCTGGCGGAATTCTGGACACGACGCGGAAGGCCGTCAACGTGATCGATGCATTTGACAGCAGTTTCTATTTCATTCAGGTGACGGACACCCATCTGCCCACACACCTTTACTATTACGAATCCGGGGGGGAGACCGACACCTCCGAAGTTGTAGATTTGCGGGAAGTCATAAAGGACGTGAACTTGATAAATCCGGTGTTTCTGGTGCACACCGGCGACATAATAAACGAAGGCGAGCTTGAAGATTATCAGTACTACCGCTATTTCACGCGCACGCAGCGCCTCTTAACGGAGCTGGAAGTGCCCGTCTACGTCTTGGCCGGCAACCACGACGTAGGAGGTTGGGACTCCACGCCGCCGCCTGCCGGCGAAGCGAGAAGAACCTGGTGGAGATTCTTCGGATGGCCTTATCTCAACAGTCCTCCAACGGGTGTGTCGCACACGCAGGATTACTCCTTCGACTACGGCACGTGCCACTTCGTCGGCCTGGAAGGCTACATCAACTATGATAACTGGAGACCCACAATCTACGGCAGCCAGAGTTTCACGAGCGAGCAGCTCAGTTGGCTTTCCTCCGACCTCGCCAAAGCCTCCGGCAGCCAGCTTCAGATGCTTTTCTACCACATGGATTTTTCGAGCCAGCTCAACCTTTCCTCCCTCGGCGTGGACCTTGCCCTTTACGGGCACACTCACGCTGACAGAGGTTCGCTGACGGGCTGGCCGCTCAACATCGGAACAAAATCCGCTTGTGACGGGAATCGAGCCTATAGATTCGTGAGAGTAAACGGCAGCACCATTACCCCCAAGGCCACGTTCGCTGCGGGGTCGACCGGGGCCACTCTGAGAATCTCATTTTCACCCGCAAACGACGGTACGAACGATCACGTCAGCGCCACCATCGTGAACGGATTTAACGAGGAATTTGAGCGTGCGATGGTCAGGTTCTACATGAAATACGACGGTTCCTCCTATTCGGTCACGAACGGCAGTCTCATCCAGACCGTCAGGTCAGATTCTGTCGTGATCTGCTACGTGGGGGTAGATGTCCCTGCCGCTTCCTCTGTGACGGTCTCGGTGGATGCCTACACCATCGCGGTCGAGGGGGAAGTGCCTTCAGCCTTGGGCGCCACTTCGTGCTTCCCCAATCCGTTCCAGGCTGCGACGTACATCAAGTTTTCTCTAATGAAGACGGCGACGGCAGAGATTGCTATCTTTGACGTGAACGGGCATCTTGTGAAACGCCTCATGAGAAGAGAATTCTCGGCCGGTACGTACACGTATCCCTGGGACGCGACGGACACGAAGATGCGTCGTGTTCCTGCCGGTGTATATCTCTGCAGGGTTGAGGTCGACGGCAAACGGGCCACGTCCAAGCTACTGGTGATGCGGTAGCATCGCGCCTTCCAGAAGTCTGATTGACAGGCACGGCCAGACACAGTAGACTTGTTTGGTTTTGGTCTTCGTCTGTCTACTCGGGCGTATCTACTGATGCAACGTGCGACGTCGCGGAAAACGCGGGGTGGCTTGCTGCGCCCCAGCGATGCCGCGAAAAACGAGAGATAGCGCCAGCCGACGGGGAGGGCGGACCGGGACCCGGCGTTTCGTCCGCGTGCAGCACCCGTGAAGGGTAATCATCACTCACCTTGCTTGAGGAGGAGAACTATGGCCAACGAGGCAATCGAAAGAGCTAAAGAGCACTTCGCCAAACTACTCGAGCGTCAACTTGCCAGAGTGGAGAGGATAAAAAAGGGGGATGACTGGACCGATTATACCAAGCTCAAGCCGATCATAGTTGGGATTATCGGCGGAGATGGCATCGGGCCTTACATCGCCAAGGAATCCGAGCGCGTTCTGGAGTTCTTGCTCAAGGACGAGCTGAAATCCGGCAAGGTCGAGTTTAGAACAATCGAGGGTCTCACAATCGAGAACAGGGCGGAGCACATGAAGGCCATTCCGGATGACGTGCTCGCGGAGATAAAGAAGTGCCACGTGACCTTGAAGGGCCCGACCACGACTCCGAGAAAAGGTGACCCCTGGCCTAACGTTGAAAGCGCAAACGTTGCCGTGCGTAAGGAACTGGATCTTTTCGCTAACGTGAGGCCGGTGCGCGTGCCGAGCGAAGGTATTGACTGGATTTTCTTCCGCGAGAACACGGAAGGCGCCTACGCGCTGGGGAGCGAGGGAGTAGAGATCACTCCCGATCTGGCGATTGACTTCACCGTGACTACGACGCAGGGAACCGAGAGACTGATTCGCACAGCTTTTGAGCACGCGAAGAAAAACGGAATCGACAGGGTCACGATTGTCACTAAGGCCAACGTAATCAAGACTACCGACGGCAAGTTCCTGAAGATCGGCCAGGAAATCGCGAAAGAGTATCCGGGAATTCAGTGCGACGACTGGTACATCGACATCATGACTGCGAAGCTAGTCGATAAGAAGCGCAGAACCGAGTTCAAGGTTCTGGCGCTTCCGAATCTCTACGGCGATATCCTCACCGACGAGGCTGCCGAGTTTCAGGGCGGCGTCGGCACCGCCGGCAGTGCCAACATTGGAAAGCGGTACGCGATGTTTGAGGCCATTCACGGCTCTGCGCCTCGCATGGTGCAAGAGGGCAGGGCACAATACGCAGACCCGTGCAGCATGATAAGGGCCGCGGCGTTCCTTCTTTCTCACATCGGTTTCCCCGAGAAGGCCAAACGCCTGGAGATGGCTCTCGATATCTGCGGGCAGTGCGAGAAGAGATTGGTGATGACCGGCCGCTCGAATGGTGCGACCGGCACTCAGTTCACCGACTACATAATGGAGAAACTGACTGACTCGAACCTTGAGAAGCAGTGGAAGTCCTATCAGAAGGTGTAGGTTCGGACGTATTCGCGAAAAGGGAAGGGGCACATCTGCCGAGATGCCCCTTCCCTTCGGTCTTTGTAGGCTGGAGCTGCACGTAACCCTCTGGACCGGAGAGCATGCCTGTCAACGTAACCATAGACTAGGGCATCTCAAGCGAGCTGCTCTCTCTCGGTCCGGTCCAGAGACTTGCTTGCGCAAGACTGCCGGCCTAGAGATGCACAACGATACCCGGACTGCTCTCGTCGGCATCACCCATCAAGATCGCGAACACCGCGCATGCGATCCAGTCCGACAACTTCATCGTCTCCATCGCCACATCACAGAAAGGCACGTCACACAACCCCTTAACCGGCGCAGCCACGAACAACACCAGAAGAAGAACCACTACAAACATCTTCAACGCAACTCACCTCCTCTCACTTCTTCACTCGCTCAAGTGTATCCACCACCGCCCCGACCACCTCAAAGCCAGCTATGTTCCTGACATCGATGCTACCAGCACCAAACTTAACCCACCCACACGGGCTCCCATCCTTCGGGTGACACCACACAGAACACTTCGTCACAACCACAACCATCTTCCTCGCGTCGTACAGGCTCGTCTGCATTAAGTCAGGGTAGAAAAAGATCCCCTCACTCTCGATCCGCTTCCCCTCCTTATCAGTCAACACCAACTTTGTGCTCCTGGTGAACACCACCTTCTCAACTCTCTTGAGACCCACTCGAAACCCCAGGTACAGACCGGGCTCTTTCACCACCATCTCATACATCTTCAGCCCATCAAGCTCCGGAGGCTTCTTCTCCATCATCCTCTCAGCAAACCCAGGCTTCAGCTGCCCGAACCCAGCCACCGCCCACGAGCTGTCAGGAGCCCACCAAACATGCAGCGCATTCCCTTGCTTCCTGGCTTCGCACTTGCCTTGCGACACGAAACCGCAGAGAAACACACTGCACATCAAGATGGCTGCCAACCTGCGGATCATCGTTCACCTCCCCTCACTTGGTCTCTCCCTGCCCCTCCACAATCGCCCCCACCACCTCGAACTCAACTATGTCCTCCATCCGGAAATCACCCTCAGCGAACTTGGCCACACCAGACGGGTGCCCCTTCCCATCACCACACCAAACCGACCTACGCGTCACCACTACCGCCATCTTCCTCGTGTCATACACCTCAGTCTGTGCCCTGTCAGGCGTGAACAGACACGTCTCGCTTTCGTACCGCTTCCCATCCCTGTCGATCAGCACGATCTTCGTGCTCTTCGTGAACACAACTTTATCCACCGAGACCAACTTCATTGCGAAGCCCATCCACTCACCAGGCTCGGCGACCAACACTCTATACATTTTTGCAACCTCTGCGTCAGCCGGCAGCCTCGACAGCACATCAGCAAGTGTACCCACTCGCCACGCCTTGAACTTAGTACCAACCACCCATCCCCCATCAGGAGCCGTCCAAATCCCATCGCCGTACTCATTGACACGGAAATCAGCACAAGCACACGCCACAATCGACATCACCACTAACGGTGACACCACGAACACCAGCCCCATCTTCCTCATCTCTCTCCTTTCTCTAACCCCGCACATCACAACATGCGCCCTCCTAGAAATGCAGGCCGGCCCGCAGGGCCAACATTCGACCCCGGGTGAATCACGCCATAGCCAAACCGCTCAGCGCAGTCGCACGCACCGACAACGCAACATGCGCCGCGTCGGCGTCCCGAAACAGCACCGGGCACACAGTCTCGGGCAGCAGCGAGTCGGCGAGAGACTCGTGGCGTGATCAAGCGCCACCTTGTGCCCGAACCCCGTGTGCCCCGGCCTGTACGCTACTGATGTTCGTCAGACTCCATCAGCGAAGACCTCTATCGACGCACCGGACATTCATCGAAGGGGACCCAGTAGCCCGCATCCACGATGAATCCTTCCCTGGTAAAATCGCGATACACTTGGACCTCCTCAGAAAGCGACACCCTGAGCAATGAGCTTCAGGAATGCGACCACAGGATCCCAGTTGAAAGCTCTCGCGCCGCGGATCACTGGGATCTTGGAGGCGAAGCCGATATCGTCGATGCGAGGTCTCGCAAACCCGATATCGTCTATCCTGCCCTCATTCTGGCTAGATGCCACGGGCACCCTGGAGCTGAAGCCGATATCGTCAATGCGAGATATCGCAAATCCGATATCGTCTATTCTGCCCTCTTCATAGCCACGCGCCGCTGCCGCACCCAGAGACCACGTAGCCACAAACAGGGCCACACACAGCAACACAGCATTTCTCATTCTGATTCACCTCCTCTCAAGTGGACTCGCGGCGCCCCGCACAGACACCGGGCAACCCATTCAGCCCGGCTCCTCAACCTCGAAGGCCGACGAGGGGCCGCCACGGCCCGCTTGCAGTCAACCCCCAGCAGGGCACACCGCTACAACGACGCTTGACGTTCCTGTGCGCGTCAGTGTCCGGAGGCAGCTCCGGGGACACAGCCTCGGGCAGCAGCGAGTCGACGAGAAACTCGTGGCGCAAGACGCATGTCGAGCGCCACCGTTTGCCCGAGAGCTGTGTGCCCCGATCTCAGTGCCACCGACTCGAGGCATCAAACTGACGCAACTGATTCTGCTGCCGCGCACAAAATTGTCTGATGCCAAGAGTTCGGTGGCTTTCCGACCTCTCCCCTGAGCTTCGCCACAAGTCAGAATGTGATTTTCTGGTACGACCTCGTTTTAGATTGATCTACTTCAGGCCTCCTGCTGCCTGCAGAAAGGGCGATAGCGGAGGCGTGAATGCAAACGGCCCTTGGCAGATGCCCCCTGCAAAGAACCGGTTGCTAAGTTGACCTGCTGGCCGAGAGACGGAATGTCCTCTCTGCCGGTTGCACAACAAGTATTGCACAAGTGCAAAGATTTGTCAATGCGAAAAGTGAAGACGTCAGGATAAATCTTGCCTTCGCGCAACGTTATGCTAGACTTACTCGACTGCAGCGAGGAGACGAGAAAATGAATATATCTGCTAGGCTGCGCAGTCTGATGCAGCAGAGAGGGATGAACCTTACCAAGTTGGCGGGACGTTCCGGACTTGCGGTTTCGAGCATTAGTCGGTACCTTTCTGGCAGACACGTGCCCGGTGCGGAAGCCCTCGCGAGACTCGCCGCGGCACTTGATGTGTCTACGGCCGAGCTTACGGGTTCATTTGGCGCACCTGCGCTTTCGTCCAAAGAGCAATTCCTTGTGCAACTGGAACAGCTCAAGGATGCACTCCTCAAGGACGACATCGGTGAAATTCGTGACGCCAGCGCGGGTGTCTCCGTGCCGCTCTACTCTTGCGTTCCAGGCACGAGAGGATTTTCGGAGCTCAAGCGCTTTCTTACTCCGGCTGACGTGACGGACCCCAAGGCCTATGCGGTTAGAATAGGGGATGACTCCAACTCGCCGAGGCTTGAGCGTGGAGACGTCGCCGTATTCGCGCCATCGGCGCCCTGGAAGAGCGGCGATGTTTGCGCCGTAGTGCTGGCCGACGGTGGCGGGCGCATAGGGAGGGTAGGGCGAAAGGGTAAGGGACTTGTCCTTTCAGGAATCAAGCCAGGAAGCCCGTCCAGAACGATTTCCTCAGACGAAGCGAAGACTATCCATAGGCTGGTCTGGATCAAGGTCCCGTAGCAGTTGGGCCTAATAGGCTCGCTACGGGGCATTGGAACCCGCCGGCTTATGTTGGTGTCTTATGGTTGAGAGATCCACACCGCGAGAGAGCCACGCCCGGCACGTGCTTCCCTCCCAACACTTGCAGCTATTTGTTACCTCAAAAAGGGGGCTTTCTTGAGTAAGCGCACGAGATCGATTGTCATGGTTATTGTGATAGTCGTGGCCGCCGTTTCTGTCTACTTCGTCCTTCACCGCCGGTCCGCCAAGAGCAACGGGGACGTAAAGACGGCCGCGGTCGGACGAGGAAACATAACAGTCGTCGTCACGGCAACGGGCACCTTGAATCCTCTCAACAGCGTCCAGGTGGGTTCGCAGATTTCCGGAACTGTCGCCGAGCTTCACGCCGATTTCAATTCTCGGGTCCGAAGGGGCCAGCTAATAGCGCTCATAGACACGACTTTTCTCGTCGCTTCGGTGAGAGATGCCGAGGCCTCGGTCCAGCGCGCACGCGCTCAGGCCAGGCAGGCCGAGATCGACCTGGAACGGGCGACGACACTGGCTCAAAAGGACCTTGTTTCCAAGCTGGAACTCGAAACGGCGGGCGTGAATCATGAGAGCGTCGTGGCAAGCCTTGAGTCTGCTGAGGCGCAGCTTGACAGGGCGCGAATCAATCTGAAATACGCGAGCATAAGGGCGCCCGTTGACGGAGTCGTGGTGGCGAGGAACGTTGACGTGGGGCAGACAGTTGCGGCGAGTCTCTCCGCTCCGACTCTCTTTGTGATAGCCAACGACCTCAAGCAAATGCAGCTCGAAGCCAACATCGATGAAGCCGACATTGGGATGATCAAGACGGAGCAGCGCGTTACGTTCACGGTGAACGCCTACCCGGAGGAGGTTTTCGAGGGAGTGGTCTCCCAGGTCAGGCTTGAGCCCGTGACAGTCCAGGACGTTGTGAACTACGTGATAATCGTCGCGGTCTCTAATCCTGACGAAAAGCTGATGCCCGGTATGACGGCGACCCTCTCCGTACGAGTGGATGAGAGAGATAACGTTCTCAGAGTCCCCAACCTTGCCTTCAGATTCAAGCCTCCCGAGAAACTGGCGGGCAAGGCCTTGGCCGGGACTCCCGGGACGGGGCAAACGGGCGAGAGGGGCGAACGGGTGGCTCAGGTCGGGTCAGGTGGAGCGTCAAGAAGCGCGGCGAGCGGCGGGCTGGGTGGTGCACCGGGGAGCGCCCCAGCGGGTTCAGGGGGCGGGCTACAGCAGGGGCAGCAACAGGGGCTCACGCCTGAAGTGCAGGGCAAGGGATCCCGGCAGGGCCCAGTCACGAACAACACAAAAGTCATCTGGAAGGTCACCGGGGAAGGAAAACTGATACCTGTGACGGTCACGATTGGCGTTACAGACGGCTCCTTCACCGAAGTCAGCTCTCCGGGACTTGCCGAAGGCGACGCCGTGGCCATCGGGTATTCCAACCCGAAACTGAACCAGAGAACACAGACCGGAGGACCCGGTGGCGGCCGTATGTTCATGGGCGGACATTAGGGAACTCTGATTCATCTGGACGAGAGACATGGACGCTGCTGATACACTGAGAATAGCCTACAGCGCGCTCGGCGCCAACAAGCTCCGTTCGCTCCTCACGATGCTCGGGGTGATAATCGGCGTGGGCGCAGTGATTGCAATGCTCGCAGTCGGCAACGGAGCCAAGGCGGTGGTCGAGTCGCAGATTGCAGGCATGGGCACCAACGTTATCTTGATATTCCCGGGCGCGACGTCCCAGCGTGGCGTGAGTTCCGGAGCAGGTACCTCGGTCAGGCTCACCGTGGAAGACGCCGCGGCAATCCTCGACGAATGTCCATCTGTGATGTATGTCACGCCGGTTTCGCACTCCGGCGGGCAGGCCGTGGCGGGAAACGTGAATTGGGCCACCGACGCACAGGGAGTCGGACCAGATTTCTTTTTGATTAGAGAGTGGCCGGTTGAGAGCGGAGACTACTTTACCGAATCGGACGAGCGCAATGCCACCAAGGTCTGCTTGATAGGGGCGACGGTCTCGCGAGAGCTTTTCGGTGAGAACGAAGATCCCGTGGGCAACACAATTCGCTTCAGAAAACTCCCGCTCAAGGTCGTGGGCCTCCTTCAAGCGAAGGGACCAAATGCAATGGGACGCGATCAGGACGACCAGATTTTCCTGCCGTATTCTACATTGCAGCAACGACTTAGCGGAGCCAGGTGGACGGGTTACGTTATGGCTTCGGCCGTGTCGACCGACGCCATACCCCTCGCCATAGATGAGATCGCAGGACTCTTGAGGGCCAGACACAGACTGAGAGAGTCGGAGGACGACGACTTCACGATTCGCAGCCAGACTGAGATTGCAGACATGGCCACCCAGACTTCGAAGACACTCGGCATATTGCTCGCAGCCATCGCGTCCATCTCTCTCGTCGTCGGTGGCATCGGCATCATGAACATCATGCTCGTGAGTGTTACTGAAAGGACGCGGGAAATCGGTGTGAGGCTGGCCGTGGGTGCGAGAACCCAAGACGTGCTTTTTCAGTTTCTGATAGAAGCCGTCGTGCTCAGTTGCCTTGGGGGCGCGATTGGGATTGCAATGGGGGTAGTGGGGTCGCGCGCGATCTCTGTCGGAGCAGGATGGCCCGTCGTCATTTCCCCGGTATCGGTTATCCTTGCCGTCGCATTTGCAGTGCTTGTAGGGATCGGCTTCGGTTTCTATCCCGCCTGGAAGGCTTCTCATCTCGACCCGATCGAGGCGCTGAGGTATGAGTAGGGCGAACTCAGTGATGGCTCCTCGCCGGGCGACTCAAGCTTTTGTTGGGAGATCTTTCTATGAATGAACCAAAACAGTGGCAAGACGACATGCGACACTTCTGCAGACCCAACGCTTTTGATGCGGCCGTCATGATGTTCACATCCTTTGGCTTCTTCAAGAATCCGGACGAGAATCGCCAGGTGGACGCGCTAGCGCAAGATTGGTGGCCGTGACACGCAACGAGCGGTATCGGACGGTATCGACAGGTGAGAGGAGGCCGCTTGACTGGGAAAGAGATTGATCGTTCCAAGAGGAAATCGAGACTGGCGCTAGAGCATCGCCACGAGCCACTTCTACCACAAGCAGCATTCGTTGTCCGCATGGTCCTGCACGCCGCCGTCGCTATCGGGATCGTATCGGCCGCTCTAGTCATCGGTGTTTTCGGCTATCACTTTATTGCGCAACTGCCTTGGATTGACGCCCTCGTCAACGCTTCCATGATTTTGGGCGGCATGGGACCGGTCGACGCGTTGCACACAGCCGGAGCGAAACTCTTTGCTTCCTTCTATGCGCTTTTTGCCGGTATAGTATTCCTCCTCAGCGTCGGTATTCTATTCGCTCCGATTGTCCACAGATTTCTTCATCGATTCCATATAAAGCTCTAACGATGGAGGAAGAGAATATTGATAAGTTCCGTCACTCTTGTCGCGTCTCACCCGCCGTGCCGGTGTGGGCTGAGTAGCGACAGCGACACGTAGTATCATTCAGGCGGTCTTGCCTGGGAGGTTTCGCATGAAGAACGGTTCCATGTTGCCTTCTCTGATCTTGGCATTGGGATTGGCGCTTGCTGGATGGTTCGTCGGTCACGGATTTCTTGGGGCACGCACAGTCGAACGATTCGTGACAGTGAAGGGCGTGTCTGAGCGCGACGTCCAGGCTGACGAGGCGTTCTGGCAAATCCAATTCGTATCGGCCGACGATGACCTGGGCCGGGCGCAGGATAAGATCGAGAAGAGCAAGAGTGAAATCATCGCATTTCTGAAGCGTCACGGCGTAGACTCGTCACAGACGGAGCTGCAACGGCTGGCCGTGACGGATGTCCTTGCGGACCCATATCGAAGCGAGCGCGCCGGCAGCCGATTCATCATCAGGCAGACACTCATGGTCCGCTCCGACAATCCCAAGCTCATTCAGGCCGCGAGCCAGAAGGTCGGCGAATTGGTGGACGCCGGCGTTGTTGCGGAATTCGGGGAAGGACCCACTTTTCTTTTCACTCGCCTGAACGACATCAAGCCGCAAATGATCGCCGAGGCCACGGCCAATGCGCGTAAAGGGGCGGAACAGTTTGCTCTGGATTCTCACAGTAGGCTGAGCGGGATTCGCAGGGCCAATCAGGGCGTGTTCGAGATTCTTCCAAGAGATAGGGTGCCGGGAGTCTTTGAAGGAAATCAGCTCGCGAAGACCGTGAGAGTCGTGGCGACGGTGGATTACTATTTGAAGAACTAGAACGCGTCGGTAAGCACTAGCCGGAACTGGCGATAATCAACAATAAATAGTAGCAATGGCAAGAACCCGCTGCGACTAGCAGACACCGGAACAAGCTTGAGGAGAGCATCATGAACTGTATCCACGCGAAGACTATCTACACTGGTACCTCGATTGTGCGCGATGCACATCTTCTGTTCGAAGGCTCGCGCCTAGCGGGCATCTCCAAGACAAAGACGGGCAAGCTGCTGGGAAGGTTTGACGTGCTAACGCCCGCGTTCATAGACCCTCACAGTCACATCGGCATGCACAGGTCCGGCGAGCCGGAATCGGAAGGAGAAACGAACGAGCACATGCAGCCTATCCTGGCCGTACCTGACGCGCTCGATTCCGTCCAGATGGACGACACGTCCTTTCGCGACGCGATTGAAGCGGGCGTGCTCTATTCTTGCGTCGTGCCGGGCAGCGGCAACATAATTGGAGGCCTTTCTGCAATCATTCGGCACTATTCCAAGAACAGCTCGGACGCGCTGATCGGTAGGGCCGGGGTCAAGGCCGCCTTCGGCTACAACCCGATGTCAACCGTGTCCTGGAAGGGCGAGCGTCCTTCCACGCGCATGGGAGCTCTCGCCATCCTTCGCGCGAAACTGGACGATGTGCGCCAGAAGATGGAGAAACACAAGAGCGCAACCGGCGAGAAGAAGAAGGAAATCACTTTCTCCGCCGCGGAGATCGTGCTGAGAGACATCTTGGCAGGCAAACACGTACTGCGCGCTCACGTGCACAAGATCGACGATATCGCAACTCTGTTGCGTGTTGCAGACGAGTTCAAACTCAGAGTCACGGTCGAGCACGCCGGGGACGTGCACCAGCCGGAGATCTTCAGGGAACTCAAGAAGCGCGGGATCCCGGTCATGTATGGGCCCATCGATGGCTTCGCCTACAAGGTGGAGCTCAAGCACGACAGTTGGCGAAACGTCCTCCATCTGGTCAAGTCCGGGGTTGAGTACGGCCTGATGACGGACCACCCGTTCTGCCTGGCAAGACAACTCTTTCCTCAGACTCGCTGGTTCACGCGGGCGGGACTTTCCAAGCAGCAGGCGATCGAGCTGGTGTCGAGGAAGAACGCCGAGCTCATCGGCATCGACAAGATGCTCGGCACTCTTGACAAAGGGAAGTGGGCGTCCTTCGTATGCTGGAGTGGGGATCCATTTGACATGGTGAGCTATCCTCAAGTTGTCTACGGGGAAGGGGAGTTGCTTTTCTCAGAATGAAGGCAAGCCGCTTGTTCATAGGTCTCATTGTCGTTTCGCTGTTTGCGCTTGCGCTACTGCCGGGAGGGAAGATGAAGGACTCGCCGCGGAAAACTGAGAGAATACCCATTTTCAACGCCCGTTCAGGCAAGGTGGAGCAAGTCGAGAAGGTACGTAAGACGAACGACGAGTGGGGAAAAATACTCACTCCCGAGCAATATCGGATCACACGTCTTCGTGGCACCGAGCCGCCGGCGGGCGCAAAGTGCGAGATTCCCGTGGAAAATGGAATATATCAGTGCGTCTGCTGCTCCACGGACCTTTTCGGCGTAAAGACGAAATTTGAATCGGGCACGGGCTGGCCCAGTTTCTGGGAACCGGTCTCCGAACTCAACATAAAGCCAAAGGTCGATCACGGTGCTGGGATGACTAGAACAGAAGTGCTCTGCGCCCGATGCGACGCGCACCTCGGCCACGTTTTCGATGACGGTCCGCCGCCGAGTGGAAAGCGATACTGCATAAACTCCGTCGCCTTGAAATTTGTGAGAAGCCACAGTGTTTCCGTGCAGGAAACGGTAGGCAAGCCCGGCGACAAGTTGAAAAACACGATGCCGGCGAACCCGGACCGGCTTCAGAAGGCGACGTTCGCCGCGGGTTGTTTCTGGGGTGTGGAGGAGGCGTTTCGGACGCTCCCCGGAGTCGTATCAACCAGAGTGGGTTATACGGGAGGGAGACTCCAGGATCCGAGTTACGAGGACGTCTGCTCTGACAGTACCGGTCATGCCGAGGCGGTCGAGATAGAATTCAGTCCGGCGAAGATCTCCTACGAGAAACTCCTGGAAGTGTTCTGGAAGATGCACGACCCGACGACTATGAATCAGCAGGGGCCGGACTTCGGCTCGCAATACAGGTCGGCGATATTCTTCCACGACAAGAATCAGGAAGCCGCTGCCGTCGCGTCAAAGGAGAAGCTCGAAGAATCCGGAGCCCTTAGGGGCAAAATTGTGACTCAAATTGTGCCTGCCACGGAGTTCTACCCGGCGGAAGAATATCACCAGCAGTACTTGAAGAAGCGGGGACAAGCCAGTTGTGAGATGAAATAGGGAAGAGTTCGCATTCCTGAGAGATCATGTTAAGCTCGACTGCGAGACGCCGCAGCTGAGATTCTGGCGGATGGAGTTGAACAGCGAGGCCGCGTGAGCAGCCTCGAGCTACCGAATGCGGTCGGCGCCGGTGTCACTCAGGCGGTGGAGGCCAATGTCATATTAGTCACGCCAATCTGTAATACCACGAACGGAGAAAAGGCATGAAGACGAAGGAAGAAATCGTCACAAACTGGCTGCCGCGCTATACGGGAGTTCCGTTGGAGGACTTTGCGAAGTACATTCTGCTGGTCAATTTCGGCAACTACGTGAAGATGTTTGCCGCGAAGCACAAGGTGCCCGTTTGCGGCAAAGACAGACCCATGCCCAACGCGACGGCGAAGGGCATCACCATCATCAACTTTGGTATGGGGAGCGCCAACGCTGCCACCGTGATGGACTTGTTGAGCGGCATCAAGCCGAAGGCCTGCCTATTCCTGGGTAAGTGCGGTGGGTTGAAACCGAAAAACAAGCTGGGTGACCTGATTCTTCCCATCGCCGCGATCCGCGGCGAGGGCACGTCAAACGACTATTTCCCGCCGGAAGTGCCTGCTCTTCCTTCATTCAACTTGCAGAAAGCCATCTCTACGACCATTCGTAACCACAAGCGGGACTACTGGACGGGGACTATTTACTCGACCAGCCGGCGCGTGTGGGAGCACGACGACGCTTTCAAACGATACCTGCAGCAAATTCGTTGCATGGGAATCGATATGGAAACCGCTACGATCTTTATCACGGGCTTCTACAACCAGATTCCTACCGGAGCTCTCCTGCTTGTGTCAGATCAGCCCATGGTTCCGGAAGGCGTGAAAACTGCGGAAAGCGACAAGAAAGTGACGAGTCAGTTCGTTGAGATGCACCTGCGCATCGGGATCGATTCGCTCACGGAATTGATCAACCACGGACTTACAGTCAGACACCTGCGATTCTAGGCCGCCCCGAAGCGACAAGACCGAGGGGTGCCATCAGAGAGACGCTGACGAGGAGACTTGGGGGTGTTTGTGAGGTAGGTCCTTGTGGATAGTGAGGTGGCGGTTCTCGTTGTGGCTCTCTCTACCACTGTGTCGCTGCGCTTCACTAGACTCTCCTCTTCGACGTCTCCTCTCTGACGAAAAACCCGTTCGCAAAAGTGGGGACGGGTTCCAATGGCACCCACTTCGGCAGTCCCGCTGCCATTTCCAGGCCGGTGACTTTGCGCCCTACGTTTTCGAGTAGTTTGCTCTTGTCGGTGGGCAGTATTCTGCGACCGGGATTGCCGGCCTATGTCAGTCACTGGTCACTATATTGCATAACGTGTGCCACGCCGCCGGCGGAACGGGGCGGGGCGCGGCAAGTGTTTCACTCAAGGCCGGTTGCGCAGCTAGGTCACGCGGTGAGAAGCGGAGGAGAGCCCGTGGAAAGCCGCCGGGTAGTTGCGCATCCGGTGCGTGGAGTCAAAGAGAAAAAGCAGAATGCAACGAGACTGCCTGCCCCAGCACGCGAAGCCGCCAGAGTGCCAATGCGTCTGCTGGATTCGGGAACACTGGCAGACCTGCCTGCTCCGGCAAGCGGAGCCCTCCAGAATCGCACACTGGTTCTCAGACTAATCTTGCGGTGAGAAATCCTCCTTGCCGGCACCACAAACCGGACAGACCCAGTCGTCGTGGAGCTTCTCGAACGTGGTTCCCGGCTCAACTCCGTTGTCCGGATCGCCGAGAGCGGGATCGTAGACATACCCACAAACGTTGCATACGTATTTCTTCATCTTCTTTGGTGCCTCCTCTTGCGCGGTCGTTTCTTGGGTCCCGGCGTACGTTGGAGCCGACTTTGGAGCCTTGCCCTTCTTCTCTTCGTGGTAGTAAGCGTAGGTGAGAGGAGTTCCTTCTCGGAGGACCTCCCCGGCTGCCAGGTCCACAACGAATATCGAATGTGTGCCGGCGTCGGCAGTTCCGGTGACTTTTCCCTCCATCACAGCCAGGGCGTTCTCCGTAACTAGGGGACACCCCGTGACGCCGTTCTTGTACCTGACCTGGGCCAGCTTGTCAACGTCTCTACCCGATTTGAAGCCGAAAAGTCCGATGAAAGTCATGGGAGTGGGCTCGTCAAGCACCGAGACGGCAAGCACGCCGCTCTTAGAAATGTACTCGTGTGTGAGATTGTTCTTATTGATACTGACGGCTATGCGCGGGGGCTCGGAGCAGACTTGGAACACTGTGTTGGCTATCTGGCCGTTGAGCTTGCCCCCCAGGTGAGAGGTCACGACGTACATACCGTAACTCAGGACGTACAGTGCCTTGCGGTCCAGCGTCTCACTCATGATTGATTTTCTCCTCTCAGGTTGTCCTTCTCGCCTCGGGCAGTTCTTCTCACAGTGTGAATCCGACTACTCCAGTTTTACCAGGTCGACGGGTTTTGGGCCCTTCACTGAGAGAAACGCCGCAGGTTCGTCGCCGATATTCTTGAAGGTATGCGGTATGTCCATTCTGCCCTGAACCAGGTCGCCTTCCACTGCCACCAATTGCCTGTCACCCACCCTGAACTCCACTTTGCCCTTCAGAATGAAGAAGAGCTCGTCAGTTGTCGGATGCTTGTGCAAGCCGACCCTCTTACCCACGGGCAAGTTGTACACGTAGGGGGACAAGCTTGCGTAGTTTCCGAAAAATGGATTCACCTCCACGTCTTGACCGTAGGAAAGTTTCTGACCATATTGCATGTGAATCAGGTCAAAGTCTTCCGCCACTTCCCCGAACTTCTCCTTAGGGGAAGCACAATTGGGGCACGTGTCGGGTGGTTTGTCTCCTGTGTGGATATATCCACAGACACTACAGCGCCATCTTTTCATCGATACACCTCCGTCGCGACCTCGTGGTTCTACAGCTACACCTTCCAAAGCCCGTGCACGTTGCAGTATTCGCGGGCCGCTATCTTGTCCGCCTTGATGTCGAACGTGGCCTCGGGGGCGTTCCCCGGACTCAGGAATTGACGAAAAGATTTCCCGTCCGCCATTATCTGGATCCACTCTATGTAGTGTTTTTCCTCCATGGGATGCGGAACGCTGCCTATCTTGACCTTGACTCCGTTCGGCGTCTTCTCTATCACGGGTACGTGCTTTTCCCTGGAGGCGTCGGTCGTGTTCTCCACGAGCAGTTTCATCGGCTGGCCGCAGCACACAAGCTCGCCTTGGCCTTCGTGAAGAACTTCTACGATGTTTCCGCAAATCTCACACTTGTAGACTTGCAATTTGGCGGTCATTTGTATACCCTCCTCTCGTCCGAAAAGTCGCGGACGCCTTTCCAAAAGGAAGAGGCGTCTCCGACGTACACGCTTCAATTACGTTATGGCAAAAATCTGGCGCACTGCTGCTGGCGGTAGGTGCGAGATCGGCGTCACACCGTGGCGTACCTTGACGACGATCTCGCCCTCCGTCCACGCTTCCAGTATCCACCGTATGTTGTCTCCAGCAAGCAGTGCGCACTACCTCTCCATTCATCGCAGAATAGCGCGATCGCAGATCTTCGCGGCTACCAGTTCTCACACAAAAGCTCAAAGTGCTCTCTCTTATGGGCGCAGGCTGGGCATTCCTCCGGCGCCTCGGTCCCCTGGTGCAGGTAACCACAGTTGCGACATCTCCACGCGACTGGTTGTTTCTTCTTGAATACGGTGCCTGCCTTGATGTTCGCGAGTAGGCCGAGATAGCGCTTCTCGTGTTGTTTCTCCGCCACTGCGATAGATCCGAATATCTTTGCGATGTCGTAGAATTCTTCCAAGTGGGCGATCTTGGCGAATCCGGGGTACATCTCTTCCCACTCGTAGTGTTCGCCGCCCGCGGCTTCCTTGAGGTTCTCTGCGGTGGTTCCTATGACGCCGGCAGGGAACGAGGCCTGCACCTCGACCATGCCGCCCTCGAGCAACTTGAAGAGACGCTTCGCATGTTCTTTTTCCTGGTTGGAAGTCTCTTCAAAAATGTCGGCGATCTGGATAAATCCATCCGTCCTGGCCTGGCTGGAGAAATAGGTGTAGCGATTCCTGGCCTGTGATTCTCCGGCAAAGGCGGTCAGAACGTTCTTCTCGGTCTTTGAGCCCTTTAGTTTCATCTCGTTTCTCCCTTCCGGCCGTGCCCGGCCTTTTCTGGTTTCCTCCGGCTGTTTCCGATCCCCTCGATTCCGCCTGATTCGTCGCCTATTGATGTATCTTGTCCCGTTTCCGGGAGTACCTCTTGTCCTCCCCGGCCGGCGCCTCAGACTTTGTCCGAAAAGCGATCTTCTTTCTCTTGCACTGCGGACATAGGCCGATGAACTCGATTCGATGGCCCATTAT
Source organism: Candidatus Eisenbacteria bacterium (assembly GCA_026388185.1). NCBI lineage: Bacteria > Candidatus Eiseniibacteriota > Candidatus Eiseniibacteriota bacterium. The sequence continues at coordinate 39,870 of JAPLKG010000010.1, forward strand.
CTCGAAATCGGTTACCCCCTTGGTAACGTCTTCTACTCCGATCAGTCTCTTAACGTGCAAGTCCGCGACCCTGCCGCACCTCAGGCAGCGCATGTGATAGTGGTTGTTGGCATTGCCGTCGAAGCGCCTCTGCGTGCCTGAAATCTCAAGCTTCTGTATGAGGCCGTCCCTGGCCAGACGCTCGAGGTTTCTGTATACGGTGCCCATGCTGATTCGGGGGAGTCTTCGCCGAACCATATTATAAAGCTCATCGGCGCTCGGATGGCAAGTCACTTTTCGGAGCTCCTCCAGAACGATGCGGCGTTGTTTCGTGTTCCTTGTCCTCGAGGGTGACCTCATGATGTGTAGCACACATCCTTTCTGGTATTAGTAACTATTATCAATAATATGATATGACCGCTTTCTTGTCAAGCGCTATCTTTGCGCGACCCGTCAGCGGTAGGAGCGGATGCCGTTGCCGGCGATCGGAGCCCGCCTATGTTCGCGAATCACGGCCAGGCATCGATGATACAGCGAAGTGATACGCGTACTGCAGAACGCCGGCCCACCTGGTGCACTGCGAGGGTGCGTCTTTTGCGGTTGCGGCGAGAACCGAGAATGGCTAACATACCCGTAGAGGAGTCCGGAAAATGAGCGACCTTTCTGTGTTGATTGCGGGAAAAGCGGGAGACGGCATAAATCAGGCGGGCCTTCTCCTCTCCAGGCTGTTGAGCGAACTTGGCCACCGCATCTACATGTCCCTTGACTATCAGTCGTTGATAAGGGGCGGGCACAATTTCTCGGTGATCAGAGCGTCACGCAACCCGATCTCTGCGTGCAGAGACAAGATCGATTTTCTCCTCGCGCTCAATCAGGACGGCATTGATCTACATACACGGAAGCTCACGGATTCGTCTCGCGTAATCTACGATTCTGACTCTGTGAAACCGGGCGCGATGAAGAACGGCCGGCTTGGGCTTCCCCTCGCGAAGATAATGAAAGAGCAGGGCGCCGCTCCCATCATGCGGAATTCTTGTCTGATAGGCGCATTTTGCGGAAGAGTGGGAATCGAGTGGCAAGTTCTAGAGAAGGTGTTCAGGAAACATATTCCGAGGGAAATAGATCTTAATCTCGCGCTCGCTCGCGCGGGATTCGACAGCGCCGAGCCGATCATGCAATTGGAACCGCTCGACCAGACGCCGCTTCCCGTCTTCACGGGCAACGAAGCAATCGGTCTGGGCTTTATCAAGGCGGGGCTCAAGACATACGTCGCCTATCCCATGACGCCCTCCTCCAATCTCTTGCATTTTCTCGCGGACGTGGCAGAGGACTTCTCTTTGAAGGTGATCCATCCCGAAAGCGAAATCGCCGTGATACTGATGGCTCTGGGTTTCTCCTACGTGGGCGAGAAGGCGGCCGTCGGCACGTCGGGCGGTGGCTTCTGCCTCATGAATGAGGGCCTGAGCCTCTCCGGAATGGCCGAGCTGCCCGTAGTGATCGTCTTGGGGCAGAGGCCGGGGCCGAGCACGGGGCTCCCCACCTATACCTCGCAGACCGAGCTACACTTTGCGTTGAACGCCGGGCAGGGCGAGTTTGTGCGTTTCGTGGTCGCTCCCGGCGACGCCGAACAAGCCTTCTACTGGTCACAGGTGGCGCTCAACGTGTCCTGGAAATACCAGGTGCCCTCCATCATTCTCTCGGACAAGGAAATGGCCGAAGGTGCGTTCAGCTTTGACGTGGATTCTGTGAGGAACGTGGAAGAGCAGGGGCCGGTCCTCTGGGACAGGAAAGACGCCTACAAGAGGTACCTGGATACTGAGACCGGAATCTCTCCCCTGGCTTTCGTGCCGGACAAAGACGCGGTGATAAAGGTCAACAGCTACGAGCACGACGAATACGGAATCACAACCGAGGAGGCTCTGGCCACGAAGAAGATTCAGGAGAAGCGGCTTCGCAAAGAAACAGTCTTGTCTCAGGAGCTCGATGGCTACGAAACCGTGAGCATATACGGGAAGAGAGACTCCGCTACCGCGCTCCTGTGCTGGGGTTCCAACAAAGGAGTCTGCACCGAGGTTGGAGAAGATCTCGGCCTCAGGGTCGTACAGGTCCACGTATTCTCACCGTTTCCGGAAAGGAAACTGGGCGAGGCTCTCGAGGGCGTTACGAAAGTCATTTCCGTTGAGAATAACGCCACCGGTCAGCTTGCACGACTCGTCGGGAGTCACGGTTTTAGCGTGGACGAAAGAATCTCCAAGTATGATGGAAGATCTTTCTCCGTGGACGAGCTGAAGCGAGAGGTGGGAGATCTAAATGGCCCAGCTTGAACTGGCGACAAAAGCAAAGAACACGTGGTGTCCAGGGTGCGGCAACTTTGCGATCCTGACTTCCATAAAAGCCGTGCTCAAGGCCCTGGTCGATGAAGGCACTCCGTTAGAGAAAGTCGTGCTGGTCTCCGGAATCGGCTGCCACGCCAAGATCGTTGATTATGTAAACGTAAACAGTTTCTATTCCATTCACGGAAGAGTAGTCCCCGTTGCGGAAGCCATAAAGATCGCGAATCCGGACTTGACGGTCATCGGCTTCGCGGGCGACGGCGACGCGTACGGTGAAGGGCTGGAGCATCTCGTCTTTGCCGCCAAGAGAAACGTCGACATCACAATGGTAATCCACAACAACCGCGTCTACGGGCTTACCACCGGGCAATACACTCCCACGTCGCCTCAGGGTTTCAAGGGACGTTCCACGCCTAGAGGCGCCCTCGAAGTTCCGCTGAATCCTCTCGAACTCATGCTGGCGAGCGGCGCCACTTTTCTTGCGCGCGGCTACTCGCATGGCCTTGACTTGCTCAAGAGAGTCTTCAGGGAGGCGATCTCTCACAAGGGATTTGCGCTGGTAGACGTACTCCAGGTGTGCGTCACGTTCTTCAATATGTATGAGAACTACAACCAGAGGGTGTACGAACTGAAAGAGCACGACCCGACCGACTACGGTCAGGTGTCGGCTAAGATCAGGGAATGGGACTACAATTCTGATGCGCCCATTGCCGCGGGAGTCCTGTACAGGAAACTCGCCCCCACTTTTGAAGAGAAATTCCGGAAACCTGCTATGGACCCAGCGGATCGAAACAAGAAGCTGGACGAATTGCTCAGACCCGAGCGCACCACGGCTTGACGCGGGAAGCTGCGACCTGCCGTCCCCCCAGAATCCGGTTGCCATTTCGGCGGCCACGTGGTACCCTAATTTGTTTTGTGAAAGCTCTCGGTGCGCACCAATTCACCGTAGCGCAGCAAGAATCCACCCAAGAATCAGGAGCGACGACGATGTCAGATAAGAAAGCAGACCTCGCTGGACCCGGTATCAGCACGTACGAGGAAGTCGAGAAAATCCTGCCGAGCGGCTACAAGTCTATCCTCGATCCCAAGGAGACGCAGATCGCCCTCCACGCGCTGAAGCGATACATCGAGGACAACATGAACAAGGGGCTGAACCTGTTTCACGTAGAGGTGCCGCTCATTGTGGACTTCGATAGCGGGATCAACGACTATCTTGACCGCGACGGTTCTCGAACCCCCGTGGAATTTCCTTGCGGGCTTGGGCTCGACAAGCCAATCAGGGCCCAGGTTGTGCAGGCTGCGACCAAGTGGAAGCGGTTGGCACTCCGGGAGTTCGGCTGCAAGGTGGGCGAGGGGATCAACACCGACATGCGCGCGGTGCGCAAGGACTATTTCCTCGACCACGATCACAGCTCGTACGTCGACCAGTGGGACTGGGAAAAAGTGATCACGGCGGAGCAGCGCAATCTGAACTTTCTAAAAGAGACAGTCCGGACGCTATGGAAAGTTCTGGTCGGGGCCGAGAAGATGGTCCAAGGCATGTTCCCGAAGCTGAAGGACCCGCGCTATCCGAACCTGCCCGAGGAGCTCAAATTCCTCCACGCAGAGGACATTCTCGCCATGTATCCCGACCTGCCGCGCAAGCAGCGCGAGACAAAGCTCATCTCGGAGCACTATCCGGCAGTATTCATCATCGGTATCGGCTGGGTTCTCGCGGATGGCTACCCGCACGAGATGCGGGCGGCAGACTACGACGACTGGGTGACGCCGACGGTATCTGAAGACGGTAAGCCGATGCACGGGCTCAACGGCGACATCCTCGTTTGGAACCCGGTGACCAAGCGCCGCCACGAGCTCACGTCCATGGGAATCCGCGTTACGAAAGAAACCCTGAAACAGCAGCTCAAACTCAGCGGGCAGCTCGATTTCTTGAAACTTCCGTATCACCAGGCGATCCTGAACGACCAGATTCCGCTCAGCATCGGCGGCGGGATAGGCCAGTCGCGGACGACCATGCTACTGCTGAGGAAGGCGCATCTCGGCGAAGTCAGCGTCACCGTGTGGCCCAAGACACTCAAGGAGATTTGTAGAAAGAAGAACATCGTGGTTCTTGAGTGAGAGTGGAGAGTTTCGTCGAGAGCGGAGGCTGGTGAGGCTACAGTCATCGGTGGCGCGGCGCCTCTGCAATCCCTGACGTGACAGTTAGTTACATGATTTGTCAGCCGCCGCGACCCTTGTCGCGCCGTGGCTGCAGGATCCGGGAATAGTTCTATGTCCGCCCGCCGGGCAGCCCGCAGTCAACCGGCCCCCGGGAAACCGCTACTACCCTTGTTGATCAAGCGATTCCCATTTGGTAAGCGAGTTCCATTTAGAGCGAACCTTATCTTTTTTCTCACGTATTATACTGAGAAGACCGCAAGGGATGTGTCGCTCGTCGCGAGTTGTCTTTCAAGTTGTCTTGACTGTTTGTCCCAGGAGGTAGAAGCATGCTGCGAAGGCCACTCTGTGTTTTTGCATCCTTGTTCGTCGCCGCACTTTCCATGACGGCTTCGTTGGCGACCGAATCCTTCGCCGTGGAGCCGCACGCAGGAATGCTGCGGTTCCCCGCCGTGAGTGCCACACATATCGCGTTTGCCTATGCCAACGACCTGTGGCTCGTGCCCAAGGACGGCGGAGTGGCCACGCCACTGGCAAGCCCTCCTGGGCAGGAAACCTTTCCCAGGTTCAGTCCCGACGGCAAGACGATAGCGTTTGTCGGCAACTACGACGGCAACTACGACGTCTATACGATCCCCGTTTCGGGCGGCGTGCCCTTCCGGGTCACACATCATCCTTCCCGTGAGATTCTGACGGGATGGGCCTCCGGCGACCGTCTGATCTACTACGCAGGTGCAGTGAAGGACTACCCGCGTGAATACGAGCTTTTCACGGTTTCGGCAAAGGGCGGTCTTCCGGAGAAACTCCCCGTCCCTTACGGTTCCAACGGAAGCATAAGCACCGACGGCAAGTGGTTGGCCTACACGCCCTTCACGGCAGACAATCGAACCTGGAAGCGGTACCGCGGCGGCATGGCCTCGGACGTCTGGCTCTTCAATCTGACCGGCCACACTTCCAAGAAGATCACGGATTGGGAAGGCACTGATTCACAGCCTATGTGGCAGGGGGATCGCGTCTACTACATGTCTGATGAGGGAGAGAGTCACCGTCTCAACATTTGGGTCTACGACACCAAGACCGGCCAACGCAGGCAGGTCACATATTACAAAGACTTTGACGTGAAGTGGCCTTCGATCGGACCGGGCTCCGACGGTCAAGGAGAAATCGTTTTTCAGCTTGGCCCCGACCTCTGCCTCCTGGACGTCGGCACCGAAAAAGCACAGGTCGTGAAAGTCACGATTCCTGGAGACAGACCCAAGCTTCGTCCGCAGTTGTTTGATGCAAAGGACGTCATCGCCGACGGCGACATATCCTCCACCGGAAAGAGGGTCGTCCTCGAAGCCAGGGGCGACGTGTGGACGCTTCCCGCGAAAAACGGCTCGACGCTCAACCTCACCAGGACGAGCGGCTCTGCCGAGCGATTCCCCACGTGGAGTCCGGACGGGCAATGGGTCGCCTACTTTTCCGACGCCACCGGCGAATACGAGCTCTATGTCACGCAGTCGGACGGCGCGGGCAAACCGCGCCAGCTCACGAAATTCGACAAAGGCTTTTACTTCGCACCGGTTTGGTCACCGGATTCAAAGTGGATCTCCTTCTGGGATCAAGTCGGAAACCTGTACCTCCAGAACGTGGACACCGGGGAGACCAGGTCGGTTGACCACTATCCCGGCATGGGCTCGGAGTATTCGCGCGTCAGCTGGTCGAGCGACTCGAAGTGGATTGCATATTCCATCAGCAAGTCCCTTGGAATGCCGGACCGCATCTGGCTCTACGACATTGCCAAGAAAGAAAGGCACCAGGTTACCAGTGGCATGTTCAATGACTCGTGGCCGACCTTCGACCGCGAGGGCAAGTACCTTTTCTTCAGGAGCAACCGCGACTTCTCCTCGCCCACTTACGAGGACTACGGCACCACGTGGGTGTATTCAGAGACGGGCCGTCTCTACGTCGTCCCGCTGACAAGCGTCACGGCTTCTCCCTTCGCGCCTAAGAGCGACGACGAGAAGTGGGGCAAGGATAAGGACAAGAAGGACGCCGGCGCTTCGAAAGAAAAGGACAAGACCAAGGATGGCGAGGGCAAAGACGTCACGAAAGACAAGGACAAGGGTAAGGAAAAGGGTGAGGGAGATTCCGGTGACAAAGAGAAAGCGCCGGAGCCCGTGAAGATTGACCTCGAGGGCTTTGAGCACAGGGCAATAGCGCTTCCCGTCGAACCAGGGAATTTCTCGACGCTCTGCGTGAACAACGAAGGGAAGCTCGTGTACGCTCGGAATTTTCCACAAGCCAGCGACGAAGAAGAGCCTTCCCGCAGACCAGCGAACTCTGTGATTCACGTATTCGACCTGAATGAGGAGAAGGAGGAGGACAGAGAGAAGACGGTCCTGTCAGGAGTGCAGGGCTTCACGATGTCCAGCGACGGCAAGAAACTCTTGGTCTTCGGCAAGGGCGACGTCATGGCCATAGTGGATGCAAAGCCTGACCAGAAGATGGAATCCACGATCTCTACGGACGGGATGTCGGTTGAAATAGACCCGCGTGCAGAATGGCGGCAGGTATTTATGGACTCCTGGCGTATCGAGCGGGATTTCTTCTACGATCCAAACATGCAAGGCATAGATTGGACGGCCGTACGCGACCAGTACGTCAAGATGCTCGATGATTGCTCCTCGCGGGAGGACGTGAGCTACGTCATCGGAGAGATGATCGCTGAGCTCAACGTGGGGCACGCCTACTATTTCGGAGCAAACACAGATAAGGCGCCCAGCGTGGCGGTGGGCATGCTCGGATGCGATTTCGAACTCGACGCCGGCGCCTATCGCATTTCTAGAATTCTGGAAGGTGCTCCGTGGGACGAAGACTCCAGGGGTCCCCTGAGTCAACCCGGAGTCGAGGTGAAGGTCGGGGATTACCTACTCGCAGTGAACGGTGTTCCCATTGACGCCGCCAAAGATCCATGGGCGGCCTTCCAGGGGATGGTTGGACGTACTGTTCGTCTGACGGTGAGCGCGGAGCCCAAGATCACCGAAAAGGCACGTCAGGTTCTCGTCAAACTGATGGACAGCGAGCGAGAGCTTCGCTACAGAGCTTGGATTGAGAAGAACCGCGCCTACGTTGACAAGAGTACGGACGGCAAGGTGGGCTACATCTACGTCCCCGACACGGGCGTTCTCGGTCAGAACGAGTTGGTTCGCCAGTTCGTCGGTCAGCTTGACAAACAGGCGCTCATCATTGACGAGCGTTGGAACGGGGGAGGGCAGATCCCCACGCGTTTCGTTGAACTCCTGAATCGACCCATCGCAAATTACTGGGCGGCTAGAACCAAGGGAGAAAACATGGTGTGGCCCCCGGACGCTCACCACGGGCCAAAATGCATGTTGATAAACGGCGAGGCCGGATCCGGCGGTGATTACTTCCCGTATTGGTTCCGCAAGGCCGGAGTGGGCAAGCTAATAGGCAGGCGCACGTGGGGCGGTCTCATCGGAATGAGCGGCAACCCCGCCCTCATTGACGGGCAGTCGGTGACCGTTCCCAGATTTGCGTTCTATGAGAACGATGGGACATGGGGTGTCGAAGGCAATGGTGTCGAGCCGGACATCGAGGTCATTGACGATCCGGCTTTGATGGTCGGCGGGAAGGATCCGCAACTCGATGCCGGGATTGACCTGATGCTGAAAGAGATAGCGGAGCATCCGTATCGTCCCGTCCCGAGGCCGTCCTATCCGGATCGAAGCGGCATGGGAATCAGCGAAGAGAACAAGTAGATTGTGCGCGGAGCGCACAGGAGGCGGGGCGAAATTCAGGGCCGCGCATAAGCAAGCGGCCGTGCGGAATTCGGAGCCGTGCGTAGGCAAGCGGCGGCGATGGATGCAGCAAGCAGTCACAATGGAGAGAGGGGCAATTGCCCCTCTCTCTGTCTATGACCTGATCATCGTCAGGATCATCTTGAATTTCTCTATCGCCTTGAGCGAATGCGGCTCGTTGGCCGGCATGATTGTCACTTCTCCTGCCTTCACGCGCAGGGGCTTGCCGGAGATGACGACCTCCGCTTCACCGTCGATGACCTGTACCAGCGCGTCGAACGGCGCCGTGTGTTCGCTCAGCCCCTGTCCCGCATCGAACGCAAACAGAGTCACGGTCCCCGTCTTCCTGTTGACGACCGTTTTGCTGACGACGGCCCCGTTCTGGTATTGGACCAGGCCGGAGACCTCAGCCGCCTGCGCCATGAGTTCTTTGGCGCTCGTTTCCTTTGCCTCGTGCTCCATGTATGTACCTCCACGTTGGTCAGAGAGACTTGTACTTTATACTAACCCTCGCGTCATTGCCTGGCAACAGGTGAAAACTCGTGTTGAGATCCTGGAAATCAGCTTTCCTCATCCGAATATTTGGCTGGATTGCACGGCGCCACTCTGATAAGGATTACTTCCGAAGAGCGTGATGCTTTCCAGAGGCACGTTTCCATGGTGCTTGGCGCTGCACACGAAAGCGGCAGCATTTATGATTAGATTGCCAGTGATTGGGTGTGGGCTTCCTTTGGTCGTGGGTTCGATGCTTATGATTTTGTCACATACGGCGATTTGCGGGCAGGTGACGCCGGCGAGCCTCGTCTTGGTCAACGGAAAGATTGTGACAGTCGATGACAGTCTGCCCGAGGCTCAGGCCGTGGCCATTCAAGGCGACACTGTCGTGGCAGTGGGGAGCAACCACGCAATCAGGCCCTACTGCGGCCCCAGAACGAGAATGATCGATCTCCAAGGCGACCTGGCAGTGCCCGGCTTCATAGAGGGGCACGGGCATTTTCTCGATCTCGGCCTTTCGAAGATCGAACTGGACCTGACTAAGACAAGAAACTGGGGCGCCATTGTGCGCAGGGTGGAAGAAGCGGCCAAGAAGGCGAAACCAGGTGAGTGGATAGTCGGTCGAGGATGGCACCAAGAGAAGTGGGACACGATTCCGGAGCCCAACGTCGAGGGCTATCCGACTCACGACTTGCTGAGCAAGGCGGCCCCCGGGAATCCGGTGCTGTTGAGGCACGCCAACGGGCACGTCGTCTTGGTCAACGTCAGGGCCATGGAACACGTCGGAATCACAAAGTCAACGCCAGATCCTCCTGGCGGGAGGATTCTCAGATTTCCGGCCGGCAGCCCCACGGGCATCTTCCTCGAGACGGCCGGGGACGTATTCCGGAAGGCCTCGGATGAGGATAAGGCCAAACGCGGCTCGAGGACGATCGAAGAAGACAGACGAGCGGCGATCGCCTTGGCAACGCGAGAATGTCTGTCCAAGGGAATCACAAGTTTTCAGGACGCCGGCGCCACGTTCGACCTACTCGAGCTGTATAAGAAGCTCGCGGGGGAAGGAAAGCTCGGGGTCCGGCTCTGGGTGATGATCGACGAAGACAACGGTCGCCTCGAGGAATGTCTTCCCGGGTACAGGATCATCGGCCTAGAAGGTGGGATGCTCACCGTGCGCGCCATCAAACGGTTGATGGACGGCGCCCTGGGTTCTCACAGCGCCTGGCTTCTGGAGCCATATTCAGACCTCCCAGGCTGCACCGGTCTAAACACGATCTCTATAGAATCTCTCAGGGAAACTGCCCGACTGGCGCTCGAAAACGGTTTCCAGCTTTGTACTCATGCAATTGGAGACCGCGCCAACAGAGAAGTCCTCGATGTCTACGAGCACGTGTTCAAAGAGCATCCGGAAAGCGACGACTTGCGGTGGCGAATCGAACACGCGCAGCACGTCGCTCCCTCGGATGTCCCCAGATTCGGCAAGCTGGGCGTCATTGCGGCAATGCAATCTGTCCACTGCACGTCTGACGGATCGTGGGTGATGGAGAGAATAGGGGAGAAGAGAACGCGGGAGGGTGCGTACGTCTGGCAGAAGCTGATAAGGTCCGGAGCGATAGTCGCCAACGGTACTGACGCGCCGGTCGAAGACGTAGATCCCATCGCGAATTTCTATGCTGCCGTTACGCGTAGATTGCCGGACGGCACGCTTTTCTATCCCGACGAGCGAATGACCCGCGAGCAGGCGTTGAGATCCTCCACGATGAATTGCGCCTACGCCGCCTTTGAAGAGGGCACGAAGGGCTCGATCACGCCGGGAAAGTTGGCCGACATTGTCGTGTTGTCCAAAGACATCATGACCGTCCCTGAAGAGGAGATCCTCGACACAAAGGTGGTCTGCACGATACTCGGCGGAAGAGTCGTCTATCAGTCAGGAGCTTCGTACGAGCGGTAGGTTCTCGGGGCGGATTCGCCAGTGTCCGTTGCTGAGGCCGCGCGAGCAGGATTGGAGGCACCGGCATGTATCGTGTCTTTGTTGTGTCGGACGGTACCGGAGGGACGGCAGAACGCGCGCTGAATGCGGCCCTCACGCAGTTCCAGGGTGTGAACATAGAGATTGAGGTGCGCTCGGCCGTCAGGATGGAGCAGCAGGTACGTGATGCGGTGGAAGAAGCGGCGCGAGTCGGAGGTTTCATCGTACACACGCTGGTTTCGAACGATCTTCGAAGGGTGATGCTGCGCGCGGGGCGTCTGCACAACGTAGAAACAATCGACCTGATGGGTCCGTTGTTGTCGCGGCTGTCTCATCAACTCGCCGTCTCGCCGGTAGAGAAGCCGGGACTCTTTCAACAGTTGAACGAGGACTACTTCCGTCGCATCGAGACAATGGAGTTTGCGTTTCGGCATGACGACGGGCAACACATCGAGGACGTGCCGCACGCCGAGATAGTCATTGTGGGAGTGTCGCGGACTTTCAAGACTCCGCTCAGTGTCTATCTGGCGTTCAAGCGCTGGCTCGTCGCCAACGTACCAATCGTGCTTGATATAGAGCCGCCGCCCATCCTTTCCGAGTTGCCTCCCGGACACGTAGTGGGTCTCACTTCGAACGTGGATTCGCTTGCCGTATTGCGCCGCGTCCGACTCAGATACCTGGGTGGAGTCCCCACGGAATACGCCGACCAGGAATACGTACGTCGTGAAGTCGTATACGCGTTGAGAATTTTCGAGAAGCACAATTGGCCGGTCATTGACGTGACTGGAAAACCCATCGAGGAAATCGCCTCCGAGATTGTGTCTCTCGTGAGGCATACGCACGCAGGCGATCCTGCGGGGGGCAGCTAGGCGGGTGCAGCGAAAATGCCACGATGACGGCGGACGAGAATTGGTTTATCATCACGGCGGGAAAGACACTAAGAGACGGTGGAGAGGATACTGACGGGAAGGAATCCTAACAGGAGGGAGAAGTCATGCCCAACGCGTTCAAAAGCCAATCCAGACTGTGTCTGGTAATTCTCACTACGGCAGTCGTCCTGGCGCTGGTGACTTACGGTGCGGTGCGCGCAGACGTCACCGTACAGAGACTGGCGAAGTCAAACGGTTTCGGCGGATTCGGAGCCTCTGAGACTGTCGAGAAGTTGATGATCTCGGGAGACAAGGAATGCACGAAAGGGATCACCAAGTACTCGGGCAAGCTCTCCAGCCTGATGAATCGGGGCGCCAAGGAGGCGACTTCCATCACTCGATTGGACAAAGAACTCATCTGGACCATAGACCATGAGAAGAAGACGTACACGGAGCTCACCTTTGCGCAGATGCGACAGATGATGCAGTCGTCGGCAGAGCGACTGAGCCGAATGAATGCAGATTCGTTGCGCAGAGCCGTGCAGCAGTTCGACTCCACGGTTGACGTGAAGAGGACCGGCGAGAAAAGGACCGTCGCCGGACTGGAATGTGAACGAGTGATTGTCACCATGCGGGGCGTAAGTGTGGACGGCGCCGGCAACGTAGCCGACACCACCTGGGTCAAGAACGACGCCTGGATGGCCCCGATCAACAAGGTGCCCGCGGAACTGCGCGGTTTCGACGCAAAGATGGCGGAGAAGATGGGACTTACTGAGGGCGGAGCGATGGCCGGTTTGTTGAGCCAATATGCGGATGCCTTCAAGAAGGTGAAGGAGAAACTCGAAGATCTCAACGGATATCCCGTCGCCTCGACTCTCTCTATTACGACAACCACGCACGCTCAAGAGAAGGCAAGTGCGCAAGAGGGAGTTTCTGCACAGGCGGAGATGACGGAATCAGGTGAAGAGGCGGAGGCAGGAAAGGTAAAGTCGATAACTGAGGCGCGGGACGTGAAGTCGGCGCTCGGCAGTCTGTTCAAGAAGAAAGCCAAGGATGAAGTGAAGAAGAAGCAAGAAGAAAAAGAAAAGCAGAAATTGGAAATGGCACAGGCTCAGACTGGTCCGAAGACTGTCCTGGAGGTGATCACCGAGACGCAGAGTATCGAGACCTCGGGCATCGATCCTTCCGTTTTTGAGATTCCGGCAGGATACAAGAAAGTGGAAATGCCCGGCATGGAGAAATGAGATCGGCGGGCGTTCTCGGGGTGTGAACTGGACCTGATGTTTCATGGGTGAACCACGTGGGTGAATTCTACGCACTTATGACCGCGGTGGTGTGGGCCGCCGCGGTCATCTACTTAAAGTGGTCGGGAGAGACCATCCCGCCATTCGCGCTCAACGTATTCAGAGTGGTGGTCTCGACGGCGGCTCTTCTCCTGACGCTCGCGGTGTCGGGGCAGGAGGTGCTGCGCGAGGCACCTCTCAAGGACTATCTCATCCTCTTTGCGAGCGGGGTGATCGCAATCGCGATCTCCGACACGCTCTTTCTCATGGCTTTGAATCGGGTTGGGGCGGGGATCATGGCCATCGTAGATTGCCTGTACGCGCCCTTTGTAGTCCTGTTTGCCTTCTTTCTTCTCGGTGAAGAGCTCGGGGCGTGGCAGTTTGCGGGGATGGCGCTGGTCATCACCGGTGCGCTTGTCGCGGCCCGCCACGAGCCACCTGCAGGCACACCGGCTAAACAGATTGTGATTGGAAGTCTCTACGGATTTCTTTCGATGGCCACAGTTGCGCTCGGAATCGTCATCGCCAAACCGGTGCTGAACGACTCACCGGTTCTCTGGGCGACGACAATGCGACAAGTCGGCGCGCTCGTCGTGCTGGTTCCCGTCGCATTGCTGGTGCCGGGTCGCGCCAAGATATTTTCGTTGTTCCGGCCGGCGCGGAATTGGAAGTACTCGGTGCCGGGAACGTTCCTCGGCTCGTACTTCGCGCTCATATTTTGGGTCGCCGGGATGAAATACACGTCGGCGGGTCCTGCGGCGATCCTCAACCAGACCAGCTCCATCTACGTCCTCATTCTTGCCTCTGTTTTTCTTAAGGAACCCTTCACCTCGCGAAAAGTGATCGCCTCCGTGCTCGCAATAGCGGGAATCGTCATGGTAACGTTGGGGTAGGGGGATGCGATGATGAATTTGCTCCGGCGAGACGCGTGCTACTAACCGAGACAGACACTGCAATTCTGGATTCTCAAAACAGCGACCGATAGTATGGGGGCTTGCCTGTAGCTTCGGACATCAATCTCAGCTTTTCGTGTTCGATTGCCACGTAGGACACGGTGCCCCAGATTCGCAGAGTGTGTTCGCTCTCGCGCTCGCTGCCGCACGTAATCAGTCGCGGTCCCATCGTCACGCAATCCCTTGTCTCGAGGCTGTGGCCCTCCAGAGCGTTACAGCAGCGAGAGTCGGGGCGAGGATCCAGGACAATGACCCTGCCTGGCGCAGGTTCTTCTCCGGCTGCGCTACGTCGTATCCGCTCCGCCGCGCCGCCTGTGCGAGCCTCACCATCGGCGCACATGTCGCCAGCCGGTCGCCCGATCCCTACGAAGAGCCGCCCATCGAAATAGACGTTTATCGCGGCCGCAACCCCGGAGTCACAAAGAGGCATGACACTGCACTGGCCGTTGGCGGCATCTACCATCCTGATCTTGGCGCCCGGAGTGGGTTCACCTTTCTCAAACACGTCTCCCGCCTGCGTGCCCGTGACTATTCTTCCGTCGGGATAGATGTTTATCGCTGTGATGGGGGTCCCGTGCCCTAGGAACACCCGGACCGTTCCCGCCTCCACGTCCCAAAGACGTAACTGCAAGTCCTGGCCGCCGGAGTAAACTCTTCCTTGACGATCAATAGCGAGGGAGAGCACGGGGCCGGCGTGTGCCTTAAGCAAGGTCACTGTCTTTGCCTGCATGTTCCACAATCTTACAATTCCATCCGCGTGCCCGGTGGCGATGAGGCCGTCGCGATGAGACGCCAGCGAGAGGGCGGGGGAGTCGCTTCGACCGACAGTGGCTGTCGTGTTCTTGTAGAAAGACGTCACCTTCAACTCGCCGCGCTTGTCCAGCGAGTAGATGTCTCCACCAATCACGGCGAGGTCCACCACTTCCGTATCGTGAACCTTCGCGTAGAGAGCTCTGTCGTTCAACCCCGTAAGGATGGCGACGTTCCCGTCGTACCCGCAGCAGGCGAGCTGGCCGTGCGTGTAGAAGGCAGCGCGATTGACCGAGAGAGAGTCGAGCCTTACTGACTGAAGCAGATTGGGGTGAAGATCGATATTTTCATTCAAGATGCGTGAGAAGGTTGCTTCACCGGGGGAAAAGGAAACAGGTCCTTCCAGGGGCATCTGCTGAATCTCGGGGGCGACGCTTTCGACGTGAGACTGCAGGACTTCGTCGTCGATTCGCAGCGGCCTGACACCCTTCGTGAATCTGCCGATCCTGATCTGGTCGGCCCAGGTGTCGACTTTCTTCCGCTCAAAAACCTGCAACATTTCCTCTCTGTTGAGCCTCGACGGGATAGAATTGTCCAAGTTGTATATGAGAACGGCGCCTTCCTTGTAGAACGGCGTCTCCTCGATCGCCGGATCCTCTACGAGAGGCAGATGAAGTTTGACCTTTTCCAGCACGCCCTCGCGTTCCTCCAGGTTGATTCTCCTGGTAGAAAAAGTCGTCTGGAATTTCACGAGCACGTCAAGGTAGCCCTTCTCGTAGAACGTTCTCACGACTTGGTGGAAATATGCGTGATCTCTCCACCCGTCCAGGATTATCAACTTCTTGTCAGCGTGCCGGCGCATGAAATCGTCGAAGAACTCCTCAGGATTGTCCTCGTCTTCCGCGAGGGGATAACCCTCGCAGAATTGTGCGGCGTTGTGCTTCCTGAGCCATCTTATACCGAGTATTCTATCGAGCGTCCTGTCTCCGACTCTGTCCCTCATCAGATAGAGAATCTCGTGCGCCCTTATGCGGCTGAAGCCGTTCGCGATTGTCTGGCAGAAGTAGGTCTTGCCGGTTCCCGAGTCTCCGGTCACGGCCATGACGACCGTCTTCTTAATCGAGGCGAGGTGCAACAACGTCTCGGAAAGTTCGTAGAGTCCCGTGCTGCTGGGCTTGAGCGAGAGTATGGGTACTGTTGCGAGGTCGCGGAGGTATAGCTTGTGAGGGACGTCGGGTAGCCCCAATTCCCTCAAGGCGAACGCGACCTCTTCGAACACTCCGCTCTGTTTGGCCGTGAGCAAGCCCATCAAGGTCGTGAGGACACCCTCGTCTATGCCGCCGCGCTTTTCCTTCTGACTGCGGCCTATCATGCCCATTGCCCAGGCGAGATAGAGCCGCGCTTCCCTATCAGTTGTTGCGGCATGTTGCAGCAAGGTAGGTATAGCCTCTATCGCGTCGGGGCCCAGTTTCCCGAGCGCCCAGATTGCTTCGCACTTCTCGGCGCGTGTGGATTGGTCGTATTCCGAATCAACACTCGAGCGCACCTTGACCGAATCCGGGCCGTCGAGCACGCGCGCAAAGCTGGCCAGAGCCTTATTCTGTTTCAGATTTCCCAGAGCGTAGACGATGTTGGCACGGAGATCGGTGTAGCGTAAGTCGTAGGTTTCCAATGCCGCCAGGAGCGAGTCAGTGCTTCGAACGTCCCTGAGTTTGCCGATAATGCCGGAGGCCTCGAACTGCATGCCCGTTGAGACGTCTATTTGAGGGTCCGCCAGAATCTCGAGACAGGGCCGTAGAAGAATGTGAGGTGTGCCGACGGCGGCGCCCTTTGACAGATTAAGCTGGTCGCTTATGAAATCACGAACCTCGTCCTTGCGTCTCGAGTCCCGGAGGTCGCCCAGGAGAAGCTGGAGATCTTCCCTCAGCTTTTCCTCTTCGCCAATGATGAGCACCGTCTTGTTGAAGATGCCTTCCTCGTCGGCCTTGAGAAGCTCGTTCAGCTTGAAGAACGTATCGAGACCAGGTTCCTCAGTCTTTCTCAACTCATCGAGCAGCTTTTCGCTCTCTTGCTGGTACCGGACTCTCTTCGCCTTCCCGCGCGAGTCCCATTCGACAACGTATGCGTCGCCGTTCTTCCTGCATGTCTCGTATTCGACGGCGAAAGAGAGGAATTCGAATGCGCGGAGCAAGTCGGCACCGGGCGCCCTTCGAGAGAGCGTCCGTGCGAGTAGCCAGTGTTTCCTGTCCTGTAGGAGAGGGGAAAGGAGATCTCTGACCCGTCCGGGGTCTCCGCCGACCGAACCGGCTTCCCAGATTTGGAACCAGAGTTCGTTCGACGTCCTGTCTCTTGTTTCCGAGGGGTTCTTCTGCCAGCTACCTTGTCGGTCCAGATACGTTAGGCTCGTGGGGTCGAAACCCTCGAGCAGCTCTTGCAGCGAATCCAGCAAGGCGTCGATTTCTGGAACATTGAAGTCGTCTTCTGTCAGCATTCACTCGCTTCTCAACGAGGTGAGATTATTCAGATCCTCCTCCAGACACGTCGGCTTCAGCACGAGCACCCATCCCTCGCCGTAAGGATCCTCCATCAGCTTCGAATAATCCTTCCTGAGAGCCTCATTCACTGCGACGACCTTGCCGCTTACCGGCGTCCACACCTTGTGTACATGAGCGTGCGAGTCTGTGACTCTGAAGCAGACCTCTCCCTGGTACCTCATTTCGTCCTTCTTGGGAAGATCGATGGAGGCGATGTTCTCGATAGTCCGCAGGAAAACGTGGTGCACCCCCGCCCGCACGTTGCCGTCCTGTTCCGTCCGAGCCCACGAGTTCTCTGGAATGCAGTAGGTGTTGTCGGGCAGGGCCACTTTCGTTCTGCGTCTCGAACCTGGCGTACCCTTTTCCGTGCTTTCCTCCTCGTGATAGCGCTTGCTCTCCAGAGCTCTCGCTACGAGCGCGCGCAATTCGGAAGGGGTGAACGGCTTGGGGATGTAGTCGAAAGCGCCCAGCTTTATGGACAGGACCGCGGACTTGATGGAGGGATATCCGGTAATCATGATAATCTTGACATCCGGCGCCTTCTCTTTGAGCCGTCTCAAGAGGTCCATTCCTGAGAGCCCCGGCATCATCAAATCTGTGATGACCACGTCGTACCGGGATTCCTCCTCTTTTCTGAGAGCTTCTTCTGCGCTGAGCGCCATGTCTACGGTGTACTGTTCAGTGGTCAGCGCACTGGATATGCTCTTGCAGACAGGGAGCTCGTCGTCCACGACCAGGATTGTTACTTTCTGTGCCATCTCTCGTCCTTCCTCTTCTCTCTTTTCCTCGAACCGAGCCGGGCTCACGGCCGGGTCGGCTCACGCTAAGTCCGCCACCGGGCTATATCAACTTTCTCTTCATCGCTTCCCTCTCCAGATCTTGTCTGAACTTGGGAGCGGCGATTTCGATCAGTGCTTTGGCACGTTGTCGCAAGTTCTTGCCGTGAAGATAAGCCACACCGTACTCCGTCACGACGTAATGAACGTCCGCTCTGGTGGTCACCACGCCGCCGCCTTGCTTGAGATAAGGGACGATCTTCGAAGTTCCGCCGTCCTTCGTCGTTGCCGGCAAGGCGATGATGGGCTTTCCGCCCCTTGACTGCGCCGCGCCCCTTATGAAATCAACCTGACCCCCGAAACCGGAGTATATCCGAGTGCCGATCGAATCTGAGCACACCTGGCCGGTGAGGTCAACCTCTATTGCCGAGTTTATGGCCACCATCCTATCGTTCTTGGCCACGACCGAAGGATGGTTCGTGTAGTCGACGGGGTGAACCTCAAACGCCGGGTTGTCGTGAGCGAACTCGTACACCTTCTTTGATCCCCAGAGGAACGTCGCGACGGCCTTGTTGGGATGAAGGGTCTTCTTGGCTCCCGTGACAACACCCCTCTCCATCGCGTCTACTATCCCGTCCGAAACCATCTCGGTGTGTATTCCCAGATCCTTGCGGTCGTACATGGCCTTTAAGGCCGCGTTCGGTATGCCGCCTATGCCCAACTGAATTGTGGAGCCGTCCTCCACCAGATTCGCAATGTTTCCGCCGATCTTCTCTTCCACTTCCGTAAGGTCCTTCATCACGAGTTCCGGCAGTTCCCTGGAAATCTCGACCACCTTGTCCACCTGAGATATGTGGATGAAGGAATTGCCCAGCGTCCTGGGCATCTTGTCGTTCACCTCGGCCACGACGATCTTTGCACATTCGGCTGCGGCCTTTGAGGCCAGACACTCGACGCCGAAGCTCATGTATCCAAAACTGTCGGGCGGCGAAAGATGCAAAAAAGCCACGTCAAGATCTATGATGTCGGAATAGAAGAGGCCCGGTATTTCATAAAGGAATATCGGAATGTAGTCGGCCCGGCCTTCGCCGATCGCCTTTCTGTCGGCGGGTCCCACGAAAAGCGAGTTGTGTCTGAAATGCCCTTCCATTTCGGGCTTCGAAAGTGGGTCGTCTCCCAGGAGAAGCACGTGCGTCACTTCGACGCCATGAAGCTCGTCGCGCCGCCCCGCGAGCGCCTTTATGATCGTGAGAGGCGTAGCGGCGTTGCCGCTCACGTAAATCTTGTTCTTGCTCTGTACAACTGACACCGCCTCTTCCAAAGATGAGATCTTTTTCTTGTAACCGTCAAGCCATGTCATTACGCGCTCTCCCTTCCTTTCTTCCCAATCTACTAAACCTTCCTTGATTCACTCATGGGCAAACAGATGCTGAGTGTCGTTCCATTTCCGACTTCGCTCTGCACGTCTATCCGCCCGCTGTGCTGCTCTATTATTCCATAACTCACGGAAAGACCCAATCCCGTGCCCTTCGTTCCCTTTGTGGAAAAGAATGGATCGAAGATCTTACCCAAATCCGTTGCGGGAATGCCACAACCGGTGTCGCGGAACATGATTATGACACACTGTTTTTCGGGAGAGAGCCGGGAAGCGATGAATAGAGTCCCGCCGTCGGGCATTGCATCCAACCCGTTCAAGATGACGTTGGTGAACACCTGTTTGATTTTGTTTTCGTCTATTGTGATCTTGGGCAGGTTCTCGCCCAACTCCTTGTCGATCTCGACGTTATGAGCAAGCACCTGGCTCCTCAAAAGCACCAGAGTCTCCTCGATGACCTCGTTGACGTCCGCGGGTTTCTTCTCCGGTGGCGTCTGTCTCGAGAATTCCAGAAGTCCGCTCACGATTGCGCTGGACCTGGTGGTCTCGTCGATTATTAGCTTGAGATTGTCTTCGAACTTCTGCTTTTCCTCGCCCGTGAGCTTCTCTGCGATGAGATGACTATTGATGAGTATGGAAGTCAGGGGATTGTTTATCTCGTGCGCGATTCCCGCGGCCATCTTGCCGAGCGAAGAGAGTTTTTCGGATCGGAGAAGCTGATCTTGAGCGTCCCTCAGCTCCTGGGTCTTGTCCCGCACCTTATCCTCCAGAGTCTTGGTCAGGGCCTGATACCTGTCGTCCGCCCTCTGAAGCTCGGCCGTCATGGCGTTGAAGGATTCCGCCAACTGTCCGAGCTCGTCCTGTGAGTTGATCTTGACCCTGTGCGAGAGGTCGCCTCTTGCAACTTCCTCGGTGGCGACAACGAGCCGCTTGAGAGGGAAGATTATCTTGCCGGTCATGAAGTGAACCATCAACGACAAAAGGAAGGCAGTCAGCAGTGCTATGCCGAGAAAAGTGAACACGAGGCGGCGTCTAAGATCGATGTAAGGCGCCTCGAGCATGCCAACATAGAGCATTCCGATTATCTTCCCGTTGAGACTTCTTATCGGCTCGTACGCCGTTATGTACCAACCGTTTACTACAAACGCGCGCCCTATCCAAGGAACCCCTTTCTTTATTACTTCATCATACACTTCCTTTGACACTCTCGTTCCAATGGCTCTCTCGCCGGCAGTCTTTCTGACGTTGGTAGATATGCGAAGATCTCCCTGGAAGATCGTGGCCGTGCCCGTGTCTTTGCCCTTATACTTCTCTCCCTTGTAGACCATGTCCTTCACCTTATCGACGATCTCGTAGTTCTTATTGAGCAACTTGCCCGCGTACAACACACCCAGCAGAGCGCCCGCGTCATCAAAAATGGGAGCGGCCGCCTCCAACATCATGCCCGAAGTCTCGACGCGTTCTTGTGTCGGTTCGGTCATTGGAGTGGCGACAAGTCTCACGCGAGCCTGTTTTGCAAGGTCGTCGCCTTCCTCTCTCAGTTGTCGCACGGAGAGGATCTCCGTTGAGGCCACGACCTTCCGGGTGGAGAGCGCCGCCGCAACTATAGGGTTATGCATCTGGTTGTCGCCGAGGTTGTCCGGGTGCCGTGCTCTGAGGAGCACGACTCCATCCTTGTCTGCCAGTGTCAGGACATCGAGGGATTCGTTCTTTCTTATCGCCTCGAGCTCCGTCTTGGTTAGTTCCCAATTTGTGCCCACGAGGCTGTCCTTCAGGAACGACCGGACTGCCGTGAACCTGACGACGTCCCTGATTTCTCCCAGTCTCTCGCGGTATACTTCTCTGGCGGAGTTGAGGTCGGTTCTCACGTTATTCTGTGCGCGTCTGATGATCTCGTCGCCCATTAGATGCACTCCTACCCAGGAAGTGACTATTCCGTTGATTATGATCACCAGAACGAAGCTTATGGTTAATTTTTCCCTCAACGAAGCTCTCATCTCGAGATTTGCCCCTCCATTTCAAATTCGAACAATTATAACCGCTTCCGGGTGTGGAAAAAAGCCTTTCCTTGCCGGAAGGGGACAGACGGTTTCGCTTCGATTAGACTTGCGCTCCCTCTGGCTCACCGATATATTCTCTTTATGGACAAACTAGGCCCTGGGCCCTTCGTCTTGAGCTTGGTCCTGCTTTTCTCGACAGTCCTCCTCACCACGCCCGCGCTTGGACAGGCAACGCTTGTTCCGGCCGGTTCGATCTGGAAGTATCTTGACGACGGCACCGATCAGGGCTCCGCATGGCGGGAGCCGGCCTTGAACGACAGTGCCTGGCCCTCGGGGCGCGCCCAACTGGGATACGGCGAAGGTGATGAGGCGACGGTCATCGGTTATGGGCCAGACTCACGCAGGAAGCACGTAACAACGTATCTCAGGCACAGCTTCAGTGTCTCCGACCCTTCACAGTACCGTGGTCTAAAACTGAAGGTGCTTCGAGACGACGGCGCGGTCATCTATCTCAACAATAGCGAGATAGCGCGGTCAAACATGCCTTCCGGGACAGTGAGTCGCCTCACGCCGGCCTCGTCAAATGTGTCTGGGGCGGACGAAGACACGTTCCATGATTTCTTCGTAGGTCCCGACCGGCTTGTCGCCGGCACGAACGTTCTGGCCGTAGAAATCCATCAATCAAGTAGGACGAGCTCCGACGCCAGCTTCGATCTTGAGCTCTGGGCGACGGGTGTGATGCGCAAGTCGCCGTACCTGATATACGAAGGCGACAACACCGAGATGAAGGTATTGTGGCAATTGAATTCGGCTGGCGCCAGCACGATAGCGTGGGGTGCCGACACGTTCTATTCCGCAGGAAGTGCGCAAACCTCGGAGTACGGGAGCGATCACCAACACGTCTACACAATCACGAACCTGACGCCGTGCGCCAGGTACTACTACAGGGTTGTGGCTGACACGAACACCTTCAGGGGATCATTCCGTGCCGCTCCGCCCGCGGACGCCGGCCGCACCAAGTTCATCGTCTACGGAGATTCCCGTTCGTATCCCGAAGATCATGACTGGGTGGCCGGTTCGATCGTGTCCACGTGTGTCGCAGATTCCGACTTCCAGTCGGTGATCGTGTCGGTGGGCGACTTGGTCAACAATGGCGACCAAGAGACGGACTGGGACACGGAGCTCTTTGACGCCGACTATTCCCAGATTCGTGAAATGTTTGGCACCATGCCTTACCAGTCGGTCATGGGTAATCACGAGCAATCGGGCCTATTGTTTTCAAAGTACTTTCCCTATCCGTTTGTCAACGACAGATACTGGTCCTTTGACTACGGTCCCGCGCATTTTGTTATGTTGGATCAATACAGCGACTACGGTCCGGGCTCGCCTCAGCTTGACTGGATCGAGAGCGATCTGGCCTCAACCGATAAGCCCTGGAAATTTGTTTGCATGCACGAACCGGGGTGGTCCGCCGGCCCGCACGCAAACAATGTGATTGTTCAGGACTACATACAGCCCCTGTGTGAGAAATACGGTGTTGCCGTCTTGTTCGCGGGGCACAATCACTATTATGCTCGTGCCGAGGTGAACGGCGTCGAGCACATAACCGCTGGTGGAGGAGGCGCGCCTCTATACCCGCCGGACACCGCTTATCCGCACGTTGTCACAGGGACCAGGGCCCTCCATTACTGCAAGGTAGAAATTGACGGTGACTCACTTGAGCTGACCGTGGCGAAGCCCGGTGGAAAGGTGATTGACCATTTCACGTTGACACGCACTTTGAACGGAGATAAACCCGTCCCTTACTCTCCCCGAGGTTCTCGGTAACCGTTTGAGGAATTGGTAGACTTTTGCGGCAAACGACATTAGCTTAGATCCAAGCAAGGCACGCAAGATCCGTGGAACGAACGAACAGAATCAAACCGGCAAAATGGTTTAACAACGCAGACTCACCCGTCATGTTGATGGTAGACGATTTCACTAACGTCTGGATAGATCTGAACAACAACGGCAGGGTTGATGCCGGCGAAGATTGGGGACACGCAATGAATTCCCCGCACTCATCGTTCAGGTTTCTCACGTCACAGATTTTGGACCACTGGCCGGCCGTGAAAACGACCTTCTTCACACCGGTGGCACGAGTGCCGATGCTAAGAGATTACAAGTGCAAAGCTCATTTCGGTCCGATCAATGAGACTGAGGAAATGGTGGCCTTTTTCAGAGCCGTGCATGAGGACGAGAGGTTCGAGATAGCGTATCATGGCCTGACTCACGGTGTCAGCGGGAAGGACACCGGGGACTTCGTTCAGGAATGGGCTTCATATAAATCACTGGAGGAGGCGCTTGAGGCGATTCAGAAAGGGAAGAGGATATACTTCGACGTTTTCGGTCAATATCCTACGGGCGGCAAGTACTGCGGTTACGAATACAATGCTTTTTCCGACGAAAGCATCGAGCGGAGCGGCTTTCTCTGGTGGTGCAGGAGTTGGGACAGAGGGGAAGCGGGTTCCGAAGAAATCGAGCGCTTTGACGTGAGATACTTCGGAGTGAACAAAGTCATTGATATTCCGTCTACAGTCCACGGCGCGCTATTCACCGAGCCCAAGAACCGAGGGGCAAGGGCCTTCAGAAAGCGGGCCGTGCTCAAAGACGGGATCGCCCAACTCGAGCATCTGCTGAAGAACAGACTGGTGATAAGCATTCAAGAGCACATTTCACCCGCCAGAACCGACGGGAGAAGACAAACACCCAACATTTTCGACGACAAGACGGGCCTCAAGACGATCTTCGACTATCTCAAGGACAAACATGCCTGGTATTGTACGGGCACGGAGCTTGCCAAGTACGTTCAATCCCGGGACAACGTTACGGTCGAGGAGACCGAAGAAGGTTTCCGCCTCCGCTGCGCGTTGGAAGGAATTGCAGACGGGAGACGCATCTCCCTGATTGTCTCTGACGAAAAGGTGAGGAAGATACGCGCGCCCGACGGGGAATTGATAGCTCGCGGCAGCGGAGTGTTCAACGTGCGTGTCACCGAGGGCCTGTACTCGACGATTTACTGACGAACGCCCGTGGCCGTTATTCGGCCCGTGCCTTTCGTAAGAAGGAAGCTGCACGAAGTGGCTCAGTTGACGCAGAGAATAAAAGAAGGCTATGAGGAGGGAGGGACGGGACGGCTTACGCAAGCTTTTGTCAACAGGGTGACGAAGTTCGTCTCACTCTACCTTTACTCTCGCAAGAAAGCGCGACTCCTCGAGTGGTCCCTGACCGGGCCCGTACCTGAGGTCGATCCGCCTGGGATCGGCATAGAGATAAGAGACCTCCGGGAAGAAGAGATACCTTGCTTCAAGGACATTGTCAGGGCGAAGAAACTCGAGCTTTTCCGAGAGAGACTCGCCGAGGGCAAGATATGCCTTGTGGCATGGCACGAAGGTGAAGTCGCCTGGTTCGGTTGGGTTGCCATGGGTCCTGAATACGAACCCATCTTTCGTGTCATGCTCAATCTGAAGGAAGACGAAGGATACCTTCTCGACGCATTCACGAATCCCAAGTACAGAGGGAAGAACCTTCACACTTACATGTCGGCGAGACGGCTTGAGCGTCTCCAGAGAATGGGAGCAAGAAGGGCCTTCGGCATTGCAGCCGTAGAAAACCTGCCCTCACGAAAAGCCCACGGGAAGGGTGGTTGCGTGGAAACCAGAGAGGTTTCCTGCATCAACATTCTGGGCATAAGGTTCCATTTGTGGAAAGACTTACCGGAGAAAGAGCTGAAGAGTGGCCAGCCTTGAAAAGGAGTAGATCACGGTCAACATAAGACTTGTCACCAGACTCGGGGATTTTTCATCTCTCAAGCCCCATCTCAACCGTATTCTTCAGTCGAGCGGCTCTGACCACGTCCAGTGCACCTTTGAATGGCTGTCTCTGTGGTTCAAGCACTTCGGGGCAGAAGAGGAACTTTTTGTGCTTGTCGCGCAGGAAGGAGAAGAGATTCTCGGGGTGGCGCCGTTGATGATACACAAACGGCCTGCGGTCCTCAGGGGACTCGTCAAGCTCAACACACTCTGCTTCATCGGTTACGGGTTCACGGATCACTCAGACTTCATAATCTCGAGGGATAGGGACCGCGTCATGAGGGCGTTCTTCGGCTGCATATTCGAAAACAGTCATCTCTGGGACGAGGTGTTGTTGACGCAGATCCCCGACTCTTCCCCGAATTTCGAACTGGTCAAGAGCGAGATCCAGAAGGGCGGGTATGAAGTCACGACAGACGTGTTGATCAAGTGTCCTTACATCGAGATAGAAGGAGATTTTGAGGCTTACTACAACAGACTCGGCAAGAACTTGAAGCACGACGTTGCAAAGAAATCAAGAAGGTTGACGGAGCAGGGACTCGAGCCGGACTTCGAAGTCGCCACAAGGATCGACGAGAAGATCCTGGAGGAATTGCGTGGGCTCAACCGGAAGCGCGCCGAGGCGACGGGGCACAGGTCATTCTTCCTCAGGAAGGACAGATACAATTTCGTGAGCGAACTTGCAAGAGTCTTCAACGAGAACCAGTCGTGGCTTCTTTTTCTTTTCAGGGCGAAGGGTAACCTCATCGCGTACCGGCTCTGTTTTGCGTACAACAACGTTGTCTATGACTGGAACACCTCCTACGACTTGGATTACTCTCAGTATTCTCTCGGCAAGATATTGCTCAGACCCGTCCTCGCCTACTGCTTTGAGAAGAGATATGGGGTCTTCGACTTCATGGCGGGGGACGAAGATTACAAACTCAAATGGACGGAAAAGGTGAGAACCCATTACCGAATCGGCGTGCGCAGAAAAAACCTCAAGACGCGAGTGGTGCGACTCTACTCCGGCCTGAAGAGCAGGGTGCTACAAAAGTAGAACCTGTACAACCAAGAATGTTCAACGAACTCAAGCGACTTCTGAAACAATCAGCAATCTACGGCGTGGGCAGCATAGTGAGCCCGTTTATCGGCTTCATTATGCTGCCCGTGTATTCGCGCTTTCTGACGCCCTACGAGTACGGGACTCTTGCGGTAGCGTCGGTCACGATCACCTTTCTTTCTTCTCTCGTCTCTCTCGGAATAAGCTCGGGACTCATACGATTCTATTTCGT
This sequence comes from Candidatus Eisenbacteria bacterium, assembly GCA_026388185.1. Taxonomy (NCBI): domain Bacteria; phylum Candidatus Eiseniibacteriota; species Candidatus Eiseniibacteriota bacterium. Next base: position 66,268 of record JAPLKG010000010.1, read on the forward strand.
TTACAGTGAGAAGAAGGACAGGGATGAAGTCATAGTTTCTTCTCTCGTTTTCTCCTTTCTTTCATCCGTCGTTTTTGTCGCCGTTCTCTGGCCTTTCTCCGCTCAAATCTCCGGAGCTCTATTCGACTTTGAGAAAGGAGATCTCTACGTCAAGTATGTCCTGCTGATAGCGGCGATAGACACCTGGATCACCAACTGCCTTGCCGTCCTGAGGGCAGAGGAGAGGCCTGCGATCTATTCGGTGATTACGGTCCTGAGATTGATGCTCATGCTTTCTCTCAACATAGTCTTTGTCGTCGTCCTTGACAGGAAGATCCAGGGAGTTCTCGAGGCCCAGGCGCTGAGCGGCATACTGAGCTACATTGGGGCTCTACTGATTGCAGTTAGAAAGAAAACCTTCTCGTTCTCGTGGAAAAAGACCAGGGAAGTGCTCAGTTTCGGCCTTCCTCTCGTCCCCGGAAACGTGGCGTCCGTCGTAATTACACTCTCCGACAGATTTTTTCTCAAACGCTTCGCGACGATGGAGCAAGTGGGACTCTATTCGATCGGTTCCAAGGTATCCACTGCAATGAGGATAGCGATTGTGGAACCGTTCAGGATGGCATGGCCTCCGTACATGTTTTCAGTGGTTGAGAAGCCCGATGCGAAGGAAATATACAAGAAGGTCTTGGTCTATTTCACGTTTGTCACTGTCTGGGTGGGTCTCTTCCTGTCCATGTTCGCAAAAGAGGCTTTGATGATTCTGGCTACGCCGGCCTATTATCCGGGATACCGGGTCGTGCCCCTGCTGGTCTTATCCTCCGTACTCGTTGGAATGTGTGCGATTCTCGTGGCCGGTATCCAGATTTCCAATAAAACGAAGTACGCGTCGTACAGTTTCATGATCGCGGCAGGTGTTAACCTGGTCATGAATTTTATGCTCGTTCCAAGGCTTGGAATGATGGGTGCCGCAATATCGAGCGTAACGACCTACGGGATCCTCAACCTGCTCTATTTCATCGTCTCCCAGAGGTTCTATTATATTGCGCATGAGTTTCGACGAATCGTTCTCTTGTTTGTCACGGGCATCGCCGTATATGTCCTGGGCGTTGTCGTCACAAGAGACAGAGGTCTTGCCGTGAGCATCGCCGTGAAGCTGGCTCTCGTTCTTTTGTATCCGGCCCTGCTCCATCTGTTGAGATTCTTCACCAAAGAAGAACGGGCGAAGATGAGAGAGATTCTGAAGGAGCTTCTGAAGAAGCTGCCGGCGTTCTAGTCTACATTTATTGCGCAAGGGGGAATCGTCACTCAAATGAACGAACCAGGTAAGATCGTAGTCGTAATGCCTGCCTATGACGCCGAGACAACGCTGGAAAAAACCGTGGCAGACATTCCTCCGGGTACGGTGGACGAAATCTTGTTGGTCGACGACTGCAGCCGGGACAATACAGTCAGACTCGCCCAGCAACTGGGTCTGATCGTCATCAGGCACGAGAGGAATCTCGGATACGGAGCCAACCAGAAGACGTGCTATCGCGAGGCACTGAAGCGCGGTGCTACAATCGTGATAATGGTCCACCCTGACTACCAGTACGACTCCAGACTCATACCAATTATGACCGAGCTTCTGAGGAAGGGGCACTGCGATCTGATACTCGGAAACAGAATCAGAACGAGGAGAGAAGCTCTGGTCGGGGGGATGCCGGTTTACAAGTACGTTTCCAACAGACTCCTCACGGTCATAGAGAACGTCTGGCTGGGACAGAATCTGGGAGAGTTTCATTCGGGACTTCGCGGCTACCAGAGAAAGGTGCTGGAGACCATCCCGTGGGAAAGAAACAGCGACGACTTTGTCTTCGACAGCCAGTTCTTGGTTCAGGCGGCCCACTTCGGTTTCCGGCTGGGTGATATCCCGGTGCCGGTTAGGTACATGAAGGAGGCCAGCAGTATCAATTTCAGGCGCAGCGTAGTGTATGGACTCGGAACGCTCGGAACTCTGATTGAGTACAGTCTGCATCGCGCCGGAATTCGTAAGAGTCCGCTCTTCACAGAAGTGCGACACTAGCCTGATCAGCTTCAACACGGAGGGCCTTGCGACCATGAACAGCGGGAGTCGAGTCGAACCTGTGAAGCTCGCCCCAAACGTTGAGAGGGCATTGATTGTGCTGATCCTGCTTCTTTCCGTGGCCTTCCGTCTGTACGCCTTGACAGACGACATAATGTACGACCCCGCAGTGTACGCTCAGGATGCGCATAATTTGCTCAACGGCACGTTTCGCTTGAACACCGACTCATGGTACAGCCATCGACTCCCCGTGCTTGTGCCGGTTGCGCTCGCCTATGCGGCGTTGGGGGTTCGCGCGATCTCGACTAATCTCTGGCCGCTGCTTCTGTCCATTCTCCAGATTATTGTGATCGTATGGCTGGGGTCGCGCTGGCTTGGCAGAAACGTTGGAATACTGGCGGGTCTGCTGGCGGCAATAATGCCGCTGGACGTCATATATTCTGGGATCCTCAGTCCAGATGCGGTGATAGCGGCCTTTCTCACTTTCTCTGTCGCGTTCTGGATCTCTGGATTCGAAGGCAGAAGCGCGCCATCCAGGTCGCTCCTGTTTCTCTCAGGCCTATTCAGCGGAATAGCGGTCGCTACGCGTGCCTATGCACTTCTGATCGCGCTCTTCTTCGCCGGCTACGCAATCTGGCGGAAAGCCTCTTTGCGAAATTGTCTCTGGTGGTGCCTCGGAATTGCGTCCGTTGCCGTACCGGTCGTTCTACTATATTCCCTGGTTACGGGCGATCCACTCTTCTCACTCCGCGCAATGACGAGTTTCTATGGAGCGCCGGAGCGTTCGGAGGGTATGCGCCTTCTGTATTACCCTCGCCTCATCTTGAGTTTGAAATCCTATACGGGGCTGTTTGCACTCTTTTTCACAGTCATCGCAGTCTGGGGTCTGGTGCGACCCACTCGGCGGCGCTTAGTGCTTCTCGCGTGGATGGCTCCCATCTTGCTCTACCTTCAGTTCGGATCCATGAGCTTCCATTCGTACGTGCCGATTTTCAAGAGGGTGCGCTTTCTCACGCCGTTCACTGCTCCTGCAGCGCTTCTGGCGGCGCTCGTGATCTTGGAGGAACTGTCCCTGGTTGCGGGGAAGATTGCAGGTGCGTTGAAGCTGAAGGGCGCAGCCGGGCTCGGGCGTGCTCTTCTGGTTTCCATTGTCCTTGTCCTCTTTGCGAATTCTCTGTGGATTGTCAGGACACACAGAATCGGGCACGCTGCAATAGCAGTTAATTTCAGGAAGACCGTCGATGTTCTCAGAACTGACCGGAGCATTCCCGTACTGTTCGACCACTGGCGAACGGCAATCCGTTTCGGCTATTACTTCGGCTTCGAGGAGGGCTCTCATTTGTACGAGGGCGCGGACGAGACTCAGCGCATGGTGAGGGGCGGTTGTACGGCCAACACCCGGTTGGGATATCTCAAGTGGTACGAAGACCCTTCTCAAATCCCCGATGCGTTCGTTGTGCTCGAGGATGGGATACTGTCCGACGCAGAGAAAGCGTCGATCGCAGATCCCACCAGGTCATCGTTCCCGGCAAAAGACATACCCTTCTACTGTCAGAATCCTCCTCAATCCTGGGAGCTTCTCGGAAGATTTGGAACCTTCCGCGTTTTCAGAACTCACCCAGGCACTTGATTCGTGGTTCCTCTCTCATCCGGTCGCTTTTGACTTGGCCACTTCCTTGAGTTTGTCGTTGGCAAAGATGGCGACTTCCACCCTGCGGTTCGCCTGGCGACCTTCGATAGTCGAATTAGCCGCGATCGGCTGGTCCTCACCATATCCCGTGATAGAGAATCTGGCTGGATTGACTCCCAGACTGGTGAGGTAGCTCGCAACCGAATCCGACCTCGAGCGGGACAACTGGAGATTGTGTTCCGCCGTGCCCGTCGAATCAGTGTGACCTTCGAGCAGGATGCTGGTGTCCGGATACTTGTTCAGAATTACGGCGAGCTTCGAAAGTTGCTCCTGGCTTGCGGTTCTCAGGGTCGACTTGTCCACATCGAACAGCAGGCCGGAGTCAAACGTGACCTTGATACCTTCGCCGACTCTCTCGATCTTGGCGCCGGCAAGATCCTGCTCCATCTCGGCAGCCTGTTTGTCCATGTAGTTTCCTATGTAGGCCCCTGCAGCGCCGCCAACAGCGGCCCCGAGTATGGCCCCGACTGCGGTGTTTCCTGCCTTGTGTCCGATCAGCCCTCCGAGAACGCCTCCGGCGGAAACGCCGATGGCGGCCCCCTTCTGTTGGCGGGTCCAAGTGGAGCAACCGACGGACGCGAGAACCAGCAGGCTACACAGAGCGACAACAACGAACTTTTTCATGTTGGCCTCCTCCTTTTTGGTCTGTGTGAGCGAGGGTCAGGATACCACAGAGAACGCGCCCTCGCAACCAGTGCTGTGGGACTGTGTGTCGGTAACATATGAAATGTTCGGTGTGGAGTGGACCATTTTCGACGTCAGAGCGGGCAAACATCACGTCTCGAATGGGTTTTTGTGACCTCGTAGCCGGAGTCTCTGCAATTGATTCTTGGAGTGAAAAGCAGTATAATAAGCCACGCGGATGTCAATGTTGCACCAGCGCGGTGCCTTTTTTGAGACGTGTGCCTCGAGACTCGGCATGTCATGTTGCGTTCACATTTCATTTTCCTCGGTCTTACGAAGCTCTCAGATCAAGCGATTCTCCGAGCGAGTCCTGAAACGCCGGTCGCAGCCTTGGGCTGCACAGAATAGGAGTGTGAGACATGAGACAGTGGAAAGCGAGAAACAGGTGGGTTTTTCTCTCGACCGTTCTCTTGCTCGTGCTTCCCGCGTCGGCCTATGCGCTGGAGCATAGCTTCGCCGACCACTTCACGACTACTGCGTATAGAGACGACAGCAGCACTACCGCTCGGTGGGACGTCTCAACGCCTGGTCGTCTGGAGCTCTGGCCGTTTCACATGAGTCTCGCAGGGAGCAAATGGTCTGACGTGGTTCCATACGGGGTAGCCGTTTCAGGCGACTACGCCTACGTCACACTTCGCGGCTCAGGTCTTGCCGTGGTTAACATAAGCGATCCTGGAGCCCCGGTTCAGGTTGGGGCTTGCGTGACCCTGGGCGGGGCCTGGGCAGTGGCCGTTGACGGTGACTACGCATATTTGGCTGACGGCGCGGGCGGTCTCAAGGTGATCGACATCAGCGTTCCTGCCAGCCCGGTTGTTGTCTCGGTCTGCTCCGAGGGATTCGACGCTCGTGGAGTCGCGGTTTCCGGGGACTATGCTTACGTGGCATGCGCAACGTCTGGTCTCAGGGTTATAGACATCAGTGACCCCGACAATCCTGCCCTGGTCGGCGGCCATGACACGCCCGGGCTTGCGGTCGAGGTCGCCGTTTCGGGTGATTATGCCTACGTGGCCGACAGTCAAAGCGGGCTGCAGGTGATGGACATCAGCGATCCGACTGCCCCGGATCTTGCGGGAACCTTTGCCACCGCCGACTCCGTTAAGGGAGTGGCCATCTCGGGGGACTGTGCCTTTCTCGCGGTTTATGGAGAAGGGCTCGAAATCTTGGACATCACCAATCCATTGTCTCCTTCTCTGAAGGGACAGTACAATACTCCCGGGCGGTGCACCGGAATTGAAGTTTCTGGAGACCGTGCGTACGTGGCAGACGGGCAGTCCGGGCTTGAGGCCATCGGAATATCGAATCCCGCCGAACCGGTCTTTGGAGACAGCTGCGATAGTCCAGGCTCGACGTACAAAGTGGTAGTTTCTGGTGGGTACGCTTATGCAACTGACAGTGACCAGGGCCTTCTTGTCATTAAGGTTGCAGAGCCCGTCGTGCCCCCGTTGTTCGTTGCGGAACTTGGTCTGGGTGACCCCGGCACGGCACTCGACGTTGCCGGGGATTACGCCTGCGTGGCCGTCGGCGCTCGACTCTCAGTTGTAGATATTAGCTCGCCCGCTTCACCCAGCGTGGCGGCCAGTTACGGGCCCATCACCGGAACCTTCACGGGTGTAGTGTGCAGCGGCGATTATCTCTACGCATCGAACACCGGCACTGGCTTTCAGGTTCTGGACATAAGCGATCCTATGTATCCTGATTCTGCCGGAAGCTGCTACATTACCGGCGGAGGCAACGGGATCTTCGTTTCCGGAAATTATGCTTACGTCACTACTGGAACGTCAGGGCTCAAAGCCGTGGACATCAGCCTGCCCTTCGCCCCGTCTGTTGCGGGGAGTTGCTCGCTGGCTGTAACGGGCAACGGTTTGGTTGTCTCCGGAGATTATGCTTACGTGGCCTCCGGAGGAGGCTTGCTTGTCGTCGACATTAGTGATCCTACGGCCCCTTCTCAGGTGGGGAGCTGCGGTACTCCGACTGCCGCCTGGTCGGTTTCCGTGTCGGGCGACTATGCCTACGTGGCCGCCGGAGCGTCAGGTCTCGTCGCGATAGATATTAGTGATCCGACCTCTCCTAACGCGGTTGGAGGCTGTCTCACTTCTGGAAGTGTGCGTTCCGTAGCGGTCTCGGGCAACTATGCCTACCTGGGTGACGAAGGCAAGTTTTATACTGCAAACATCACTGACCCTACCGATCCCGTCTTGGTCGGCGAGTGCTCGACGGTGGGAGAGTGCCGTGGGATCGTTGTCTCGGGGGAGCACACCTACGTGGCCGATTACTCCGGATTTTTCGAGGTAAGACAGGTTTACGAACACCAGTTTGACCTGCAAAGGAACCGGGGGCAATCCATCGCGTTTTTTCAATCAGAAGACGAAATCTCGGCCGCGAGAGTCTTCCCTGCGCAGGTTGACTTGGTCTGCTGGTACGTGAGCGCCGACAGCGGCGCAAGCTGGAGTCAAGTGCCGACAGACGGCCAGTGGCACGCGCTCAGTTCGCCCGGGCACGATCTAATGTGGAGAACGGAGCATTACTACAGAGCCTACGGAGTCAATCCTGCCTGCGATTTTGTCGAACTTCAGTGGAAATACGATTTCGCCGAGATAGATTCAGTGAAGGACATTCCAGAGGACGAAGGTGGATGGGTCCGGCTTCGTTTCAACAGGTCAGGACTTGACTTTCCCGCGCCTGAGAGAGTGCGGTCCGACGATGGTGAGGGAGGGATAGTCTCAGATCCGTCAGAGAGGGTCACGACAGACGGCGGCACTTTCGGCGTCAACGCAACCACCACAGTAAACACCTATTTTGCACATCGACGCATAGACGACATCGGCTTCATTGAGAAGCTCCTCGAGAAGGGTAACCGCGTGGAAGAGGACAGACCTGCCGCGGTAGATTCGTGGGATGGAATCGACGGCGCAGTTGAGATGCCATCCTCGATTGGTGACGCGCCGGCTTATGTGATGGGCGGGCATTACTACTACGTGAGTCAGGGTTCGGGAGGATTTCCGCCCGGCGTGTGGGAAGCCGTGGGGAGTGTCCCTGCGACTCAGCAGGATCAGTACTACTGTCTTGTTTCCACCCGGGCAGATTCCATGAGCACGTTTGAATATTCCGTATACTGTGTCACGACGCACACCGGTGCCGCCTCAACATATTTTGTCAGTCCGCCTGACAGCGGTTATAGTAAAGACAACCTGCCGCCCGGATCGCCTCGTGACCTTGGTGGTGAGTTTACTTATCCTCCGTCCATGCTCCATATCAGTTGGCTCAAGAACAGTGAACACGATTTCTCTCACTACGCAATCTACAAGGGAACGAGTGAGGATTTTGTTCCCGGCGAAAGCAATCGTATCGGGACGGCGTGGGATACGTCCTTTGTGGACGACCAGTTTGATCCAAACACGAACAATTACTACAAAGTGACGGCGTGGGACATACACGAGAACGAGGGCGGGTGGGGACTATTGACGCCGGAGGGCATAAGTGGGTCCGAGCAGCCGCCCGCTGTTCCTACGGTCGCGCTGCTCGAGCAAAACGTGCCCAATCCCTTCAATCCGGTCACGGCAATACGGTTCTCGACCTCACACTCCGGACGCGTGGCGTTGAGAGTGTATGACGTGACGGGTCGGCCCGTGAGAACGCTCGTGCAGGAAATCAGAGGAGCGGGTCGATACGAAGTCAAATGGGATGGGCGTGATGACAATGGTCGCGGCGTTCCTTCCGGTGTTTATCTGTATCGACTGGAAGCGCCTTGGTATGGCGAAACCAGGAAAATGGTCTTGATCAAGTAGAATCTGCACCTGGGCGCACAGCGGGAGGCGTGTGTCTATTGCTCTGCTTCTGCCCGCTTGCGCATCTGGTCGATCATACCTTTTGTCGTGGCCATCATGAGCTTGAAACGTTCATCGTTGCGAAGGTTTTCCATGAGAGGGTCCAGGGAGCCGAGGCGATAGTCCCTCCACCCCGCATCAATTGCCCTCTCGAGCCATGCGTAGGCGTCTTCCTTGTTTCCTCGGACGGCGTTGATCGCAGCCACGTAATAGGGGACCTGCCGGGACTCATCTCCTTCCTTGAGCAACGCTTCGGCGAGAACTGCCGCCTCGCCAAGGAACTTCCCGGTGTCATCCTGTTTGCCGGTTTTCCAACATATGCAGCCCAAACACGTCATGACCGCTATGCATGTGACTCCACGCAGGTCCTTCGAGCAGAGTTCGAGCGCCTTTTCGTAGTATTGCCTCGCTTCGACAAGATTGCCCGAGTAGAACTCAACGTCACCGGCCCATATCAGTGTCTCGACCTCGTCTGGCGCGAGCGACAAGGCTTTCTTGCTGTGCGCACGCGCCTTGTCGAAGTCTCCTCGCGCAAGATACATGTACACGAATTCACGATGTGGATAGATGAAATCCGGCTGAAGTTCCAAGGCCTTGTGGAACCAGCGCTCCGCCTCGGCGTGGTTGTCCAGGCACATGTAAGCGTACCCCACGTTCGAGTACGAAAATGCGAATGTGGGATTGAGCGCGAGCCCCTTTCTTGCCCACTTCAACGCCTCTCCGTACTCACCCAAGGCAAGATGCGTCGTACCGATGTTTCCGACAGCGGGATAATAGTTGGGGTTGAGTTGAACGGATTTTCTATACGCTTCGAGCGCCTTGCGCCTCCAACCTTTTGCCATGAACGCGAGCCCGAGGGACTTGTGCGCCTCAGCGCAACCAGCGTCTATTGAAATTGCTTTCTCACTCGCTTCGATTGCGGAGTCGAGCCAGGTGGCTTCAAGACCGAACCTGCCCGTGCGTTGGCTGTAAGCGTCTCCCAGCCCGGCGTACGCCAGGGCATAGTTGGGGTCGAGTTCCAGTGCTCTCTTGAAGAGCTCGATCGCGTTCTCGTTGTCCTGCCTGCGGTAGCGGTAGTAGTATTCGCGACCCTTGAGATAGTAGTCGTACGCCTCGAGATTCTCCGTGGGTTTTCTCTCGATCCGTTCCTTCACTTCCGGCGAGAGTTTGGCCTTGAGTGCCGCCGCGATGCTTTGCGCAACGTCGCTCTGTATGGCAAAAATGTCCTTCATCTCTCGATCGTAGGTCTCCGCCCATATTGGTTCGTCCGTCCTAGCGTCCACCAACTGACTCACTATGCGAACGCGGTTGCCCGCGCGCCGCACACTTCCTTCCAGAATAGTGTTGACGTCGAGTTCGCGTCCTATCTCTCGAAGTGTCTTGTCACTGTGTTTGTAGCGCATCACCGAGGTGCGAGAGATGACCTTGAGCTCGGCGATCTTGGAAAGTTGCGTGATTATGTCCTCCGTGGTCCCGTCACTGAAATACTCGTCCTCCTTGTGTTCACTCAGACTTTTGAACGGAAGGACGGCGATAGACTTCTTGTCGATTCTTGCCTGTGCCACCAGTTGTCCTGCCACTCCGACCGTGCGGCCTTCGCTCAGGGCTCGCAAGTCGGCCAGCAGATCGACCATGCTCTGGTAGCGGTCGTCCGGGTTCTTGGCCAACGCCGTTTCCACGATGCTATCCAGAGCAATCGGTACTTCGTCGCGCAGAACCGAAACCGGTTTTGGATTCTCGTTCAAGATGGAGTACATGATCGCAGGCTCGTATTCGCCGCTGAAAGGCAATCGGCCTGTCACGATTTCATAGAGGACGACCCCGAGCGACCAGATGTCAGTTCTCCGATCAACGTCCTCACCCCGAACCTGTTCCGGCGACATGTAAGCCAGGGTGCCCATAGTAGAACCGATACTGGTAAGCTTCGTCTCGCCGGTCGCCAGCTTGGCGAGACCGAAATCCATGATTCTTGCCTGTCCGTTGGGAGTCACCATGATGTTGGCGCTCTTGATGTCGCGATGGACAATGCCCTTTTCGTGTGCCTCTCGCAACCCCTCCGCGACCTGGATGGTAACAGCTATGGCCTCGTTCAATCTGAGGGGGCCCGCCCTCATTCTGTCCTTCAGGCTCTCGCCCTCGACGCAAGCCATGGCTATGAAGGTCTGTCCGTCAACCTCGTCGACCTCATAGATAGTGCAGATGTTGGGATGGTCCAGCGCGGAGGCTGCCTGTGCCTCGCGCACGAATCGTTCCTTTGCCTCTGCGTCGCGTATCAGCGTCGGTGGAAGGAATTTTAGAGCAACAGTGCGTTTGAGCTTTGTGTCCTCGGCTCTGTAGACGATTCCCATACCGCCTTCACCCAGTTTTTCAAGGATTCGGTAATGGGAGACGGTTTTTCCGATCATGAGAGTTTCCCTTTGGATGCCCATCTCGTCGTGTGTAAGCCTACCAAGCGCGGGTTGTCGCTCGGTAACCGGGCTTGAACACATGGAAATCTGCAAAGAGAACTACACATGTGATTCTACGCCAGGGCCGGCGCTAATTCAAGTCACTCTGGGCCGCGCGCAGGGGAGGACTCCTGGGTGCGTACGTTTCCGCCCCGGCGCCGGTGTTTTGCCGGAATCTCCGGCGATCCCGCGAGTCGCCTCTTTTGTGTGCTTGTAACTGGGGCAAAGCACGCTATTATTAGGCGGGAGCGGAACGCTTGAGTGATCTGGACTGGATTCTGAGCAGGAAATGGGAGGCCTGCCATCCCGGGTGGGGCTATGAGCACCAAGGTTGTCCAACGACTGGGAGACGTAAGAAGTTATGGTGACGGGTCCCTGGGGGGAAAGGGTACCGGTCTGGTCAAGATCAACGAATATCTGCTTCCCCAAGCGAGCAAACTGAAGACCTGGATTCTGACGACAAGTTTCTACGACAGGTTTCTCGAGCTTGACAAGAAATTCGGTGAAGAAGAACTGAAGGTCGTGGCCTCGATCCTGGCCGAACTAGGGGACATCCCTGTAGGCGTCCGGTCATCGGCAACGGATGAGGCGGGCGTCGCTGCCGGGAGGATGTGTCCGATTCGCGCGGGAGAGAATACCTCCTTCATGCTTCCAAACAATCATCCCGATTTTTCCTCGCGTCTCAATCAGGTCGTTCAAGCGATCTATCATATCTACGGCGATTTTCTCGATAGGCAGCCGCAAGGCGGCCGCGAGAAAATGGCGATTGTGATAAACCCCATCCACGGAATAATCGACGAGACAATGGCGGGGCCCGTCCATTACCCGTACATCTCGGGAGTTGCGAATTCGTTTTTCCCCCACGCTCTCAAGGCTCAGAATCCGAACGAAGGCTTTGCACGAATCGCGTTCGGCCATGGATACGCGACAGTCTTGGACGACTTTCCGGTGATCTCCATGGCGACCATCAAGAACCCGATTCCGATAGAGCTGCTGCAAGTGGGCAACGGCCAGCAATTCTTCTACGCCCTCGACATGACGAAGAACCGGGAGCTTAGGGGAGAAGAACTCGAGACGATGAAGAAGCTCCACGTCAGGTTCGCCAATTATCACAAAATCAAATTACTTGGAATTCACAACAACCTGATCACCATCGAGGAATTGGTGCAGAACAATCATTTCGGGTTTCAACGCGGCCTCGTGGAGATTATGGAGATGATCTCTGCCAAGATCTCGTCCCGTTTTCAGATCGAATTCATTTTCAATATCGATTTCAAGAAGACGACGGAAGAGGACGGCGTGTTCCACGTCGTGCAGTTGACGCAACTGCCGGACCTGACGTTTGAAGCGATTGACATTCCAGACCGTGTGAAGCACACCTATCTCGCCCTGAGCAATTGCCAGGGACACGGGATCAAGAGGGGAGTCCGATTCGTCGTCGTCGTCTCGCCCTTTGTCTACACGAAGGACATGCAGGAGGCGGTGAGAGACAGGATATGTGGTATCAACCGCGAAATGCGCGAGCGAGGCCAGGACTACCTCATCATCGTACCCGGTCGGCTTGGGAGCAAGAACCGAGATTGGGGAATCTACGTGGACTACAAGGACGTCGACAGAGCGGTTGCCATTTTTGAGTACGGCGTGGATGTGGCGGGTCGCCCGGAGCCGCTGCCCGAAGACTCCAGTATGACGGGCGGCATATACGGAAGCCATTTTCTATACATGATTCAGGGTGGATACGACGAAGAACAAAAACGACTCCAGACGCGGATGTACGGGACACAGGGGACTCATTTTCTCACCAACCTGATGAGTAACAATGTGGTGTACGGCTTCATTGCACCCACGCAGGACACGATTGATCCCTGGCTCTTCTCGACAACAAACGAGAGTGATCCCTTGTCTGTCTTGGCATTTCCGCACGGCGCCGCCGTCTATGCCGATTCCTTCAGCCAGCGCTGCGTCGTCATCTCGGAGGATGAGTGAGCCATGATCGTAGGAGAGCGCAGGCCCAATTTTTCCAGAAAGCCCGGCCGTGAATTCGCATTCATTCCGCGAATAATCAATCCCGTGAAGATGGCGAACGCACTGGTTCTATCGGCGGGAGAAGAAGTGCGACAGGCGGGGAGGGTCTTGCAGGAGCGCATGCCTTGGGTGAAGACGCAGGTACTGTCAAGTCCCACATCTGTGTCCGACTACAGATCCGATCAAGCGTCAGTGTTCATATTCGACGACACGGCCCTTACCATCATCGACGCGGACAAGATACGAGAGAAAAACAGAGACGCGGTCCTGGTTCTGCTGACGTCGAACCCGTTCATCTATTGCTCTCCGCCGCAAGTGGCGCGGGAGAAATTCCCTTACACGTCCAAATCCGACCTCGTCTTTGCGATGAACAACAAGGACTTTCCTCCTCAGCAGGTCATCACCTCCGTGGTGAGGGCGGCGGAGGATCTGTTGAATATCGAGAAATATTCGAGGGCCAAACGGTTCATTTTTCTGATCGTTGATGACGAACCGCGCTGGTTCTCTCAGTTTCTGCCGGTGCTCTACGGCATCATCGGGCAGCGCGCCGACGTTATGATCACCAGAACCTATGAGGAGACGCTGAGATTTCTCTTCGGCGTCGAGAAGGAATCGGAAATCGACAAAGAAGGTTATCGTTTCTTGGGCTACGGTGACGACGTGGTCTGTCTGATTACCGACATATTCTTTCCAAAAGGGAACGATCTCAGTTGTGATGCCGGTATAGACCTGCTGAGGCTGGCGCGGGAGTACTATCCGCGCTATCCCATAATCATTGCCTCCAAGGCAAGGGTGGCGGATGAGTTGAAGGACGTGGGCTTCGTTCTTCCCAAGGGAGATCCGGGAAGCCTGGAGAAACTCAGAGATTACCTACAGAATTTCACCGGCATGGGCGATTTTGTCGTCTGCGACAAGACGGGCGAAGAGCTGCGCCGCGCGAAGAACATTCACGAGGTGTATGAGCTCATACTCGAGGCCGAGAAGGAGACGGACGAGGCCCGGAAGTTGCGAGAGCTGATACAAGTCTATGCCGACAACGATCACTTCTCGACGTGGCTCTATATGCACAGTTTTAGGGAACTGGGAGATCTATTGAGACCCCAGCAGAGCAAGGGGCGCGCGCTTTTCAGCACGCTGAAGAGACATCTGCGGAGAGAAATACTGCGTATGGATTACACGCCACTGAACATTGAAGGTAACAAGATTTTTGAGCTCGACGATCTCTTGCGACTGCTCAGAACAGTCAACGCAGATAAACTACAGCCTTTCTCGGACAACGATGCGTTTTCCTCCTGGCTGGACAGGAAGGGTTATCCCGAACTGGCGGAAGAGTTCCGCCCCATCCACATGAGCGGAGAGAAATTGCGGGAGACGTTGGTACATCTTGTCGAGAAATGGGTAGGCATCTATCGGGGGAACAACGGAGAAAATGGCTGTGGCTGAGGGCACGCGGGTTCAGAGAGAAATGACACGTTGCATTTTCGTCTCGGATCTTCACGGCAACACCGAACGTTATCAGAAGCTTCTCCGCGTCATCGGCAAAGAGGTTCCCCAGGCCGTCTTCTTGGGAGGTGATCTGCTGCCGTCAGGTCTGAGCCTGCGCAGTTCCCAGGGTTTTTCTTGCAGTGATTTTGTGGAGGAATATCTCGTCCGGGAGTTCCTTCTGCTGCGGGAGCACATGAAGGGTGTCTATCCCAGGACATTCGTCGTCATGGGAAATGACGACGTGCGTTGCTTTGAACCGTCGTTTGTCGACGGTGAAACCAAGGGCGCGTGGGAGTACATTCACAACAGAAAGGTGCCGTTGGAGAGCTTTCAGGTCTACGGGTACTCCTACGTACCTCCCACTCCCTTTTTGCTGAAGGACTGGGAGCGTTACGACGTGTCGCGTTATGTCGACCCCGGAGGCGTTTCACCTGAAGAGGGATCACGCTCTGTCTCGGTCCCGGAAGAGGAGAAGAGAAACGCCACGATCAGAGAAGACTTGGATCGATTGGTTGGAGATGACAATCTGGATCGAGCCGTTTTTCTGTTCCATGCTCCGCCGTACGATTCTGATCTCGACCGGGCGGCCCTGGACGGCAAAATGGTGGATCACGTTCCACTCGACTTGCACGTCGGAAGCATTGCGATCAGACGGTTCGTCGAGACGCGCCAGCCCTTGCTCACACTTCACGGCCACATACACGAATCGGCCAGGCTGACTCACTCTTGGCGCCAGCGCCTCGGTCGAACACACGCGTTTTCTGCCGCCCACGACGGCTCGGAGTTGGCCTTGGTCCGTTTCAGTCTCGAGGACCTTGACTCTGCCACTCGTGAGCTAGTCTAGTAGACGGCTCATTCCGAAGGCAACTCGCGCTTCATCAGTTGCAGCGGTCGTGCCGGGTCCGTGATCGCGCCGATCTTGGCGGCGTACGACGTTTTCTGAGCTATGTCTTCGTCCGTCACGACGTGGATATCCAGAAGGCCGGTGGTTCTGTATCCCGTCCGAAGGTAGTTGATCTCCTCGAGGGCCAGACTCCATCCTTCCAACCACAGCAAGAGATCCTCGTGTTGTTCCTCGGTCCCCTGGAAGTGGATCAAGATGTCAATGTCGCTGCTGGGCCCGGCCGTGGCGTTCTTCGTGCTGCCGAAGACATAAAATCCACTGACTCCGAAGCGCTCGGGATCAAGTTGCGAAGCGATGTGCTCGGCCATCTCCAATCTCCATGCCCAGAAATTCTCAGACTGTTTTTCGCCATAATATTCCGAAGTCGGAGATGAGCGCATCTCGACCGAGGGTTCCGCCAGAAATCCGATGGCCTCGTCAAGCTCTGCATTCATCAACACTCGCAGTATGAGGCCGTCCGTTGCTTTGGGGACTTCGATGAGCTTTATTGTGTCAGACAGGGCTCTGAATTCTGGCAAGACGTCTGGCAGTATGTTCTTGGCGTGCCTGAAAAAGGCCTCGTTGAAAATTGTTCCCTCGTGGTCGGGATAGAGTGGTAGGTAACGAATCTCTGCCTCGACCAAGTCTTGGAAAAAGTGTGTGCCGAACGAAAGGTCCGGCAAATACTTTCCCTTCTTGCGAGCGATCTCTATGAGAAGAGCGGTGTTGTTGATGTCCGAATAAGTCACCTTTACTCCCAACTTGATGTCGCCCTTGCTTCCCCAGCGTCCCGGTCCCATGAGCACGAATTTCCTTCGCGGCAACAGCTTGTTCAGTTTCCCGACGGCCCGGCCGACGGCGGTCAGCGAGGCCAGGTCGGAAAGTTCATCGTAAGAGCGGGGATCGATGTACACGATGTGAGTGATCTCGGGCATGCGTCCGTTCGAGACGTATCGATTGGCCGTGAATAGAATTCTCTTCTTTTGAATGTCTTTGGGGATCGGAGCCGGTCTGCTGCCCTCCACGTAACTCTGAGGGCGACATTGCAGCAAGTAGAAGTCCTTCCCGTCCGATGCGAATTCAATGTCTACTGGCATTCTCAGCTTGCGTTCGAGCAACGTGAGCAAGCCCTGCACCTGGTCGACGAAATGCGTGTCGCTGATGAGGCCGTCGAACGTCACGACAAGGTCGTCTGCGTCGAAGTCAACGTTCTTCCCGACCGGTTTGCGTATCTGTTGACCGTCAAAGATGGAGACGATTTTCTCTATCGCCGGAATCTCGTCGCCGGCTTTTCTGAACAGTTCTTTGACCTCGATGGTCTCAAACGTGTTGGTCTTCAGATTGATGACGTCCACTTTCTTGGGGGCGTAACGCACTATTTCATCGAGAGTGACATTGACTCGGAGGTCGGGCTGGCCTGGCGCGATCAGGACAGGATAGTCGTCGCTCGTTCGGTCCACGGCGCGCGTTCCAAGTCCGGGAACAAGACGTATCAAACCATCTGTTGCCTTGATGCGCGGTGACCAGCAAAACTCATTTCTACTGAACGCCACGCCGGCGAAAGAGGGCATGAAGTAATCTCCTACTTTGGTCCCAACCACCTCCTCGATCATGATGCCCATCTCTTCAGCGAAATCCAGGAGTCCTCGTTCGGCCCGATAGCTGATGGGGTCGGGTCCGAACACTGAAGCGTACACTTCGGCTATGGCGTCGGTCAGCGCCTCCAGGCGCTCCTGCTTACTACCCTGATTGGCCAAGAACAGGCTCTTGTATTTTCCCGAGAACGACGAACCGCTTCTATCTTCGAGAAGGCTTGAGCTTCGGACAATGAGAGGCGACCGCTCGAAATCGTCGAGGACCATGGAGAGCCCCTGTATGATTTCCGTGGAAAACTCGGCGTTCTTGAAGGTCTGGATGACGTGAGGATATTCTAGGCGCACCTGATTTATGTCTTTGTATTTCTGTTCCAACACCTCGTTGAGGTTGTTGTAAGCCAGAAAACTCGGCAGGCCATCGGACGTGATGTACCAAGTCTTCGGGACCTTGATGTCGCCGAGAAAGGTCGACTCCTTGCTCGACGTCCTGAGGACTCGTTCCGCCAGAAATAGGCCGGCGCTCTTGCCCCCGAGCTTGCCCTGACTTTCGGGTAAGTAAAGAATGCGATCCAGAATGTCGTAGAAATCGTCGATCTCGACGAAATCGATGGCGTTGCTGATAAACTGGGGTTGGTCGGAAAGAAAGCGCCTGATAAGGCTAACCTGAACGCCTCTCTTTGTTGCAGGTGGCAGTCCGATTCCCTCCGGAGCCACGTGGTGGTAGCGCCTGATAGCGTCTATTACCTTTGCGATCGGAGGATTCTGGTTGGCCAGTTGGGCAAGAAACCCCAAGCGTTCCTCCCGGATCCACTTTTGTATGTTGGAGAGTATCTGCTCGCTGGTGGCGTGCCTGGCGGCCATTCCGAAGATCTCATCGCTGAGAGTGTCCGAGAGGACCAAGACGTTCTTCTGATAGGGACGGTTGTCGTCGCCGGCAAGACTCTCGTCCCTGCTTCTCAGGTCGATCACGGACCTCTGCAAAAATTGTTCTGCTTCCTTGATTCCGCTCCAGCAAAGAAAGTTCAACATTCGACGCGAGATGTTCAGGAATAGATCGTGATCAGTCCGGCGCAAAAGGTTCAAAGCCACTTTCCACTCTTCCACTTTGTGCTCGGAAAGATCTTTGCGGGCAGTCTGGTATTCGTGAAACACTTCTTTCATCCGGCTGTACACGATGAAGTGGCCCATCCGGTCCACAATGGTGTCGAGCAGCCTGGTTTCCTCCTTCAAGAATGGACCGTCGTCTGCTCGCGGCATTTCGCGTGAATAGTAGACGCTGATCGTGCCGACGTTCCGGCCCTCGACGACGATGTCTGCCGACTGTACCCAGGGGGTTTCCTTAAAATTCGGCGAAGTGTGGGTTCGACCTCCGAGCGTAACCTTGGCCATGCAATGATCCGGGTACTGCCAACCCGGAGGAATCGCCCTGATGATGCCCCTGCACACTTCATCAATGTCGGCGTCCGGCCTGTTCAACAACTCTTCAATCTCGTAGAGACAATTCAACTCCTTGGCTCTTTCGCGCAGGAACCATAGCAAGTAATCAGACGATTTCTTCTGTTCATCCATGACGGATCACTCCTCGGCCGCTCCTTCCATCGACGTTTATTCTCAAAGGACGGGAGAGCCTCACGTGTCTCACAAATTTATCTTCCGATATTACGGTCTGACGCGCGAGCCAATCCCAAGCGATCTTGTATTTGTCGAGGTGCTCAACCGAAAAATAGAACACCCGGAAGCTCGTAATGTTGTGGAAAAAATGTGAGCCTTGGCTGAGCAAAAAGTTCATGTTGGGCAGTGTGGCCTCAACGATGGCTTTCGCGCCCGAAATCTGACCGAAATTGACCGGGATGCCGCCGGATGGATCGGACGATCCCCATCGGCCGAAGCCGATGAGAAGATAGGGAATGGCGGAGGACGCCAGTTCGTGATTGATTTTCTCCAGTTCCTTGGCTATCGCCGGCGTACATCTCACGTCAAAAGTCTCGGGCTTCACGTATATGATATCGCGGAGAGTGTCAATCGCTCCGTTGCCGAGGGCCGCCTCAGAGGCGACGACGACGTCTTGTCCGGCCAGTTCGGACAGCGAAACATCTACGACCGCGTCGGAGACTACCATCGGTCTTACTTGAAGAAAGCCGAACCGCGCAGGCTTTCCGCGAGCCTGATCGAGGGTCAGGGCGAATTCGAGCTCCACCATCCCGCCCAAAGCGTCTTCGCACACTTTGAGAAGTTCTCTTATCAGGTCGTTCAAGGGTATCTCGTCAAGCCTCAGAATCGGAGCGAAATTGATCAGCCTCGGCCCCTTGTCTCCGACACCAATCACAAGTTTGTCGTCATCGGGCTTGTACGTGGAAGCGACAAAGCGCAGGGCCTCGTCCTGTTCCGCCGCCGACAGGTCGTACTTGAACATATATTCGACCTCCTTGATCGGGTCATATTCCGGCGGTTCCCCCATGTTGATTGCCCAGAAGCCTTTTTGCGTCTCCTTCAGAAGGTCTCTCACCGAGTTGTAGGGCGGGTTCGCCTGAGGATAGGCCGGCGAATAGGACCAGGCAACGCCCTCGTCGACGATGGTTTTCCCGAGGCCGAGGGCAAGGTTGACGACGCCGTCGCCGGGTTGGGCGGGTCCCATGGGGTAGAAGTTGTAGGAGCGTGCCACACCCGAAATATGCGGGTAGAAACGCTTATCGCCCAAGCGGCCGACCACCTCCTGAATGATGACGGCCATCTTTTCGTCGGCCGTCGTGTGGCTGGTGGCGCGGATGTAGTTCTTGGCGTTCTTGAAAAACGTGGAGGCGTAGACGTACTTGATCGCCTCGGCCAGCTTCCTGAAGCGGATGTCGGTATCACGCTGGTTATTGGGGATCATCTTTGTCACGTACACGCTTGCAAAAGGCTCGAACATTGCGTCCTCGAGCATGCTCGAGGACCTTATTGCCAGCGGCGTGTGTACCTGGGCAATGAGTGCCCGCAGGTCGCCGACGAGCTGTGCGGGCAATTCCGCCCGCTGGAAGGCATGAGCTATCAAGTCATCGCGCGTGTCCGAAAAGGCGATTTCGTGCAGGTCGTTCTCTTTCACGAAGACATCGAAAAAATCAGTTCCTATCACTGCCAGAGTCGGGATGGTGACGGCGATGTCGGGCATGAACCTGGGGGCAACCTCTGTCTCAAGGATTTCCCGCATGTAGGCCAAACCCTGCGCCTTGCCGCCGAGCGATCCTGAGCCTATGTACGTAAACTTCTCTTTACCCGTGAAGAAGTTGCGGTCGAAGGGGGTCAGTCTTTCAAGGTGGGAGCGCTTCATTTTTTCTCGCATCGGACTAGACCGCGATGGTTGACAAGGTCGTGGCGGGAGGACGTCAACACTTCGCCTAGAGCCACCCACGATCCTTGCACGCCTGGACCACGCGAGCCACGGCAATGTAATAGGCGGCATCCCGCATACTTAGTTTCTTCTTCTTTGCGAGTTGCACGATTTCGTTGAATGCAGAAGTCATCCTGACGTCGAGCTTGCCGAGCACCTCGTCCCTCTCCCAGTAGTAGTTCATGTTGCTCTGGACCTGCTCGAAATAGCTGCAGATGACGCCGCCGGCGTTTGCGAGGAGATCGGGGATCAGAAAAATGTTGCGCTTTGTGATTTCCTCGTCGGCCTCCGGCGTCACAGGACCGTTGGCTGCCTCGGCGACGATCCTGATGTTCCTGTTCATCTTGCCCACATTGTCTGACGTGATCTGATTCTCTAGGGCGGCGGGGATAAGAATCTCCACGTCCTGCTCCATCCAGGCTTCGCCAGGAAGCACTTCGTAACCCATCTCGAGAGCCCGATCCCTCTGTATGCCTCCGAAGGGATCGGTGATTCGCACCAGAGCCTCGAAATCAACCTCAGGCTTCTTCCTGAAACAGTAGGACGTCTGGTCTTTCTGGTCCCAGCAAGCAACAGAAATCACCTTTCCACCCATCTGCTGGAACAGACTGACGGCGGGACGACCGACGTTTCCGAACCCCTGAACGCTGGCTCTTGTTTGCTCGGGTCGGAGCCCGAGTTCCTTCAGAGCTTCACGAATCGCGAAAACCACGCCGAAACCCGTGGCCTCCTTGCGGCCGAGAGATCCTCCCATGCCTACCGGCTTGCCGGTGATAAAACCGGGAGTCTTCTGTCCGCGAATGACCTCGAGTTCATCAAGCATCCACAGCATGTGTTGACTGGTGGTCATGACGTCGGGGGCGGCAACGTCCACAAGAGGCCCCAAGTCTCTGGAAATCTGACGCACCCAGCCACGGCACAATCGTTCCTGCTCTTTCATGCTCAGATTGTGAGGGTCGCAGACCACCCCACCGTTACTACCACCCAACGGGAGGTCAACCACCGCACACTTCCAGGTCATCCACATGGCCAGAGCGCGAATGATGTCTATCGTCTCTTGAGGATGAAAGCGGATCCCGCCCTTTCCGGGGCCTCGAGCATCGTTGTGCTGGACCCGAAAACCACGAAAAATCTTCACGCTCCCGTCGTCCATTCGAACGGGTATGCTGAATTGGATCTCCCTCGCGGGATAACGCAGGAATTCTCTGGTCGCTTCGTCCAGCTCGAGCATCTCTGCAATCTTGTCAAACTGGGCCTGCGCCATTCTGAAAGGATTGAACGACTTGCCACTCATTGAGCCATTCCTTTCTCTTCAATGGGTCCCTCGACGGGCATCCACGACTATTGTGTCCATGCAAGCCCACATGCACGGCCATGAAAGCCCTCCCATGTTGCGATGGGACTGGCGAGCTTGACTCTCGTAGTCATAATCAGTCTAACAAGATACCCTCTGGCGCCCTCCGGTGTCAAGAAACGATTCCAGGGCAGGCCTCTCAAGGCGTGAGGGTATCCTCCGCAACTGCTCTTACGACTGCGCCCGTGTTTCGCGACTTTCCTCACAGAACATGAAGGACGAAAATCCTTTGACTCGTCCACTGAGGATGATTACAATTGAGGCTTTGTGAGAGCATTTGCTTTGTTGCTCTCGGGTTCACTGGACGTCCGTCGCGCCACTTTCACAACCTTGACCAAGGAGGGTCTTATGGCAGATTATGTTGCGGATTTGATGGCCCAAGTGAAGGCCAAGAATCCGGCCGAACCAGAGTTCCATCAAGCAGTTGAAGAAGTTGCAAGATCTCTGGCTAGTGTGTTGGAGCGCCACCCGGAGTATCGCAAGTTCAAGATTCTCGAGCGGATTATTGAGCCTGAGCGCGTCATCATGTTTCGAGTTCCTTGGATGGATGACAGTGGCAACGTTCACGTGAACCGCGGCTTCAGGATCGAGATGAACAGCGCAATAGGGCCGTACAAAGGCGGCCTGCGGTTTCACCCCACCGTGAACCTCGGGATTCTCAAGTTTCTGGCCTTCGAGCAAGTCTTCAAGAATTCGTTGACGACTCTCCCGATGGGTGGTGGAAAGGGTGGTAGCGATTTCGACCCCAAGGGAAAGAGCGACAACGAAGTGATGAAGTTCTGCCAGAGTTTCATGAGCGAGCTCTTCCGCCACATCGGTCCCGACACGGACGTTCCCGCGGGGGACATCGGAGTGGGAGGCCGCGAAATCGGCTTCATGTTCGGACAGTACAGGAAGCTACGAAATGAATTCACGGGCGTTCTGACCGGCAAGGGGTTGAGCTGGGGGGGATCGCTGATTCGTCCTGAGGCGACCGGCTACGGCGCGGTCTACTTCGCCGCGGAGATGCTCACCACAAGAAATCAGACGATGAAGGGGAGAACCTGTCTCGTTTCGGGAAGCGGCAACGTGGCGCAATACACCATCGAGAAGGTCAACCAGCTTGGCGGCAAGGCGGTCACTCTGTCTGACTCCAGCGGGTACATCCATGATCCTGAAGGAATCGACGAGAAAAAACTAGCCTTTGTCATGGACTTGAAAAATGTGCGACGCGGCCGCATAAAGGAATACGCGGACAAGTTCAAGGGAGTCACTTTTGTCCCCTTTGATCCGAGTCTGGACTACAATCCGCTCTGGAATCATAAAGCAGATTGTGCGTTCCCGAGTGCCACTCAGAATGAAATCAACGGCAAAGACGCCCGGAATCTTGTCAAGAACGGCGTCTATGTCGTGTCTGAGGGCGCCAACATGCCGACGACTGCCGAAGGCGTGGACATTTTCCTGGAAGCCAGGATTCTCTACGGCCCCGGTAAGGCGGCGAACGCGGGTGGAGTCGCTACTTCCGGCCTTGAGATGTCACAGAACAGCATGCGTCTCAACTGGTCGAGAGAAGAAGTTGACGGCCGACTACACCAGATCATGAAAGACATTCATAAGGCGGCTTGGGAAGCTGCGGAAACCTACGGGACCCCGGGCAATTACGTGAACGGTGCGAACATAGCCGGGTTCCTGAAGGTGGCCAGCGCAATGATGGAACAAGGGCTCGTCTAGACTGAGACCAAAATCATGGAGCGAAAGGTGCGGAAGGCCAATCTTTCCGCACCTTTCTGTTGTTG
Organism: Candidatus Eisenbacteria bacterium; assembly: GCA_026388185.1. NCBI lineage: Bacteria > Candidatus Eiseniibacteriota > Candidatus Eiseniibacteriota bacterium. Next base: position 89,441 of record JAPLKG010000010.1, read on the forward strand.
GCAGACTTGACGTGGCGCGCTGGGTTAAACGGCCGGGCCTCGCAAGCTTGACCTGGCGGACTCATGTGACTATGCTGCGGAAGATGGCGGCTTCCGGTTATCCTGAGTCCGGGGTTCACATGAGAATCGGACGTATGTCTGTGAGTCACCGATCAGCGATGATGGCTGTAATGGCCCCGCTTATTGCTTTGACGGTTGCTGGCTGCGCTGCCACGGCGTCGGTTCCCCAACGCTCTCTCTGCCGAGTATCGGAGTCCACGTCCTCAGCATCCTCCGATTCTACGTTGCCGTCTTCCGGATCTCACTCGGCGCCAACCCTCAACTCCGCCTCGTCAATGCCTGACTCCACATCGCCCACGCCCGGCTCCTCTTTGCCCGTCGGAAGCGTGTCGCCCGGGGAGACAATTCCTTTCATCAATGGAGTGGACGCCTCCTTTCTACAGCAGATAGAGGAACACGGAGGCAAGTACTATGAGAACGGAGTGCCAAAGGATGCGTTACAGATATTCAGGGATCACGGTATCAACTACGTGCGCCTGCGCGTCTGGAATCGACCTTCCTCCGGTTACAACGACCTTGCGCACACTCTGGCCATGGCGAGACGTGTGAAGTCTCTCGGCATGGGGCTGTTGATAGATTTCCATTACTCCGACACGTGGGCGGATCCCGGACACCAGACTAAGCCCGCCGCCTGGGCCGGCCTGCCGTTTAACGAGCTCGAGAAAGCCGTGCACGACTACACGTGCGAAGTTGTGACTGCGCTCGGGAATCAGAATACGCTGCCCGAAATCGTTCAGATCGGGAACGAGATCACTTCCGGAATTTTGTGGAACGACGGAAGGGTAGGGAAGGGTTACGAAGATAACTGGCCACGTTTCGCAGCGTTGCTCAAGGCGGCCGCGGGCGGCGTGAAAGATGCGCTTCGCGCTGAGACTACCGGCACAAGCGTGCCTTCTGCCGGCGCTCACACCGCAGTCATGCTGCACATAGACGCCGGGGGCAACAACGCGACGTGCCGATGGTTCTTCGACAAGGTGATGGAGCAAGAGGTTCCCTTTGACCTGATCGGCCTTTCTTACTATCCGTGGTGGCACGGAAGTCTGACCGATTTGCAAGACAACGTGAACGATCTTGCCTCACGCTATCGAAGGCGGATTGTGGTCGTGGAAACGGCCTATCCGTGGACACTGGGCTGGTATGACGGCACACACAACCTGGTAGGCCGGGAAGAACAGTTGCTGCCCGACTACCCTGCAACAGTTGAAGGACAGCGAGAGTTTCTGAAGAGAGAGAAGGGCGTCATTGAGAGCATTCCTTACTCGAGAGGCGCGGGCATGTTCTACTGGGCGCCGGAATACATTTCGGTGCCGGGCCTCGAGTCTGCCTGGGAAAATGTGACGTTGTTCGATTTTCAGGGCAGGGCATTGAGCTCGCTGGACGCTCTTTCCGAAGACTTCGCGCGTCCCGCCGCCAGATGACGGCGCGGGATTGTCCTCGAGGATTCACTTACCCCGGGGCTTCACGCTGGTCTCAAGTTTCCAATCGGGATCGGCGTATTCGTCCCTCTGCTTTATCAGAAGCCACTCGTTTCCTTTGCCGCGACCCTTCAGTTGTACCAGCGCGAACCCTCCTCTGAGCTTTCTTCCTGCCAAAGAGAAACCAATCATGTCTTTTCTCTGTTCAAGTAGCTTGTAGTCTCCAGAGTCCCATATGACCACCCGGCCTGCTCCGTACGCGCCCTCCGGTATTGTGCCTTCAAAGTCGATGTACGCCAGAGTGTGATCCTCGACTTGAATGGCCAGCCGCTTCTCTGAGGGATTCATCGACGGTCCCTTGGGAATGGCCCACGACCGAAGGACTCCGCCCATTTCAAGACGGAAGTCGAAGTGAAGACGGGAGGAATGGTGTTCGTGGACTACGAAACGGAGACTCATGTTCGCTCCTAACGGAATGATCCGGGGCTTGCACAGTTTTCCCGGCCCTCGTCTACCAGACTTTCTTTCCAGTAGCCCTGTCGACCGCGACGAGACTTACCGTGTAGTTGTACAGCGCACGGAGGTAATTCAGCCTTGCCTGCGTGAGCGTGGTCTGGGTATCGAGCAGGTCAAGATTGGTGACTACTCCGGCTTCATACTTGATCTTGGCCATGGAGACCGCTTCCTCGGACTGCCTGACCTGCACCTCTGCGTTATCGATTTTCTCGAGGCCGGCCTTTGCGCCGGCCGTTGCCTGCTGCACGTCGGCTATGATCTGCCGCTCGAGATCCTCCGTGCGCGCTCTGGTCGAACGAAGATTCGCCTCAGCTTCGTTCCTCTGATGTCGAGTTCGATTGCCGTTGAATATCGGGAACTGTAGTTGTGCGCCCGCCGAGAAATTAGCCTTTGCCGTGTTCAGTTCGGCGAAATAGCCGTTCTTGAAACCGGATGTGAGGCTCAACGCAAGCGACGGTTTGTCGCCGAGAGAGGAGAGGCGGACCTGCAGAGAAGCGCTGTTCTCTGCGTCCCTCGACGTGATCATCTCCGGTCGTTGCTGCAAAGCCGCTCGCGAGAGGGAATCCGAAGCCAACGACAAAGTGACGCGGTCGAAATCGCCTTTCAGTCGCACCGGTTGGTCGGGAGGCAGACCAGTCAATTGTCTGAGCAGTATCTCTTGACTCTCGAGAGTATTGGCCGCGTCGATTCTTTCGTTTCTGACCGCGGCGATCCTTACCTGGGTGGTCAGCACGTCGAAGTCCGTGGCAGTGCCGGCTCTGACTTTGCTTCTGCTGACATCGAGATGTTGATCGAGGGCCTCAAGCTCCTCGTCCAAGACGGCAACGCTTCGTCTCAAAATAAGGATTGAGTTGAACGCGGCAATAGTCCTGTATGCGAGATTGGATTTGACCTGTTCAACGTAATCACTGGCGACCTGCCGTCCGGACTGAGCCAGTTTGACGGACGTCGTGTTCCTGCCGAAGTCGTAGAGAGTCTCTCGAAGTCCCAAATGAACGTCGTAATTGTTTTCGGGAGCCAGTTTAATGGGCTCCTGATAAGGGAGTTCCATCGTGGACACCGGGCCGATGCGAGTGTAGGCCCCGTAGAGCGATAGGTCCGGATAACTTGAGCTGCGGCTCGATCTGACCCGTGCTTCGGCCGCGGCGACTCCCTCCCGCGCCTGTGCGAGGGCGGGGTGAGTCGACATCGTCAGACTGACGGCTTGTTCCAGTGTAAGAGAATCTGGAATCGACGTCTGCCCCGAAGACAGCCCGGGCACGGACGCCGAGCAAGAAGTCGACGCCGAAGCCGACACCGACATGGAAGCCGAAGGAGCAGCAGCAGCGGAAAAAGCCATTAGCACAGAACCGATCGCAACGAGAAGATTGTTGAAGATCATGTTACACCGAAGCCCAGCCACGCTCGAAGGACGGCCGGAGGAGATCACAGTGAAAGGAGTATTGAATCTCATTTTGTACCCCATGCTTGCCCTCTCTGTGCCCTTCTGGACTTGTGCGTCCTCAGGAAGAAGACGGGCACAACACTGATCAAGACGATGACTGCGGCAATAAGAAAGACGTCATCCACGGCGCTGATGAAAGACTGGTTGGCGACAAATGACGCGATTTGCGCCTTGGCCTTGATCGCGGCCGCGCTCGCCGTCCCACCAGTCTTGGTCACGGCAAAGTGTTGGAGCCTCATCATCGTCTGTTGAAGACTGTCGGAAGACGTGTTTATTTGTTCTCCGTACGTGGTGGAATGGAAAATCGTCCTTCGCGTCAGAATGGTCCCGAATACTGCGACTCCGAAACTTCCTCCCAGTTGGCGAATCACATTGAGCAACCCGGAGGCCTGCGCCATCTTGCGATTCGGGATCTCGGAGATGGAAATGGTCGTCAGGGGAGTGAACAGTATGCCCATGGCGATTCCTCTCAAGTAAAGCGGGAGCATGATGTCTCCCTTTTCCGAGAGGTAGGAAAGAAAGCCGAATTGATAAAACGTGTAGGCCATGAGAAGAAGACCCAGGATGAGGGGAATCTTGGGGTTATACCGGTCGGAGAAAAAACCGGCGAGTGGCGACACCAGTCCCTGCAGGAATCCGACCGGCAAGAACACGAGTCCCGCCTGTAAAGGGGTGTACCCGAGCGAATTCTGCAGAAATATCGGTAAGAGGAAAGTGCTCCCGAACATTCCCAACCCAAACATGAATACGACCACGTTGCTGACGGCAAAATTGAAATTCTTGAACAGACCCAGTTCGATCAGCGGGTGCTCCACGGTCAATTCCGTGGTCAAGAATATCAGGAGGCCGACGGCGGCGACCGCAAAGCAAGTGAGAATGTAGTCGGAGGTCCACCCCCCAGTGTTCCAAGAGGAATTCCCGTTGGCCAGAGCGAGAAGCAGCGCGGTGAGAAAAGTCGAGAGAGAAATGAAGCCCACGAGATCGAACGACCGCGAAGTCTCGGATTTGAACTCGCGCAGAATCACGAGAAGGGCGATCAGGCCAAAAATTCCGATGGGGATATTCACGTCGAATATGGTGTGCCAGGAGAAATGATCGATCAGGTATCCGCCGACAGTCGGCCCGAGTGAAACGGAAGCCGATGCCGCTATGGACCAGAACCCCAGGGCGATTCCCCTCTTTTCGGGAGGGAATTCCCGGGTCACGATCGCCATCCCGACAGGCATCAACACGCCCGCTCCGGCCCCCTGCACGACTCGGAACGCTATGAGGGCGTTCAGACTCCAGGCGATGCTGCAGAGGAACGATCCCAGTGTAAAGAGAGACAATCCCAGAATGAGAACCAACTTGTAGCCGAGGTGATCTGCAAGCCAACCTGAAGAGGGCAGCATGACGCCGAATACCAGCAGGTACGCCGTCAGGACCCACTCCACCTTGTCCACGGAGACGCCGAAGGTGGACATCAAGTTGGAGAGTGCGACGTTGACTATTGTGGCATCCAAGACCGCCATGAATGTGGCGATCATGACTCCCGCCAGGACCAGCCAACGGTAAGTCGGATTGTCCGGCCTGAGGTAAGGGTATTCTTCGAGGAGTCTCTTACGAAACTGTGACCAGGCTGCAATTCTCATGGATCATTCAGATTTGACCGGGTCATTTTGGAATGACGCGGATCTTGACTTCCACCGACATCCCGGGCAAAAGGGAAATCCGGTTCGGATTCTTTCCGTGGTTCGGACTTTCTATCGATATCTTCACGGGTACTCGCTGCGTGACCTTCGTAAAATTCCCGGACGCGTTGTTAGGAGGAATCAGCGAGAATTCTGAGGCGGCGGCCGCTCCGATCAGAAGAACTCTGCCCGTAAGCTCTCGGTCGGGATACGCATCCACGGATATCCGGACCGGGTCATTGAGATGGATCGATGCAAGCTTGGTCTCCTCAAAATTGGCCGTGATCCAGATGTTGTTCAAGTCATATATGGTGAAAATCGGTTGGCCCGGCTGCGCGATATCACCCGGCATCACCCATTTCCTGGCCACGAGGCCCGATGCGGGTGCCACGATACTCGTATTCTTCAGTTGCGTCTCGACTATCCCCAACTGTGCTCTCGAGTTGTTGACCTGACTCAGTGCAACCTTGTACTGGGCTTCGGCCATCTCCAGTGCCTGCCGTGCGTGATCGTATTGCTCACTCGTGATTATGCCGTCTCTATTCTGCATTGAAGCCCGCTCAAAATCGCTCCTCGCGCGGTCGAGACCTATCTTGGCAACGGAGACGCTTTGCAGGGTTAATTCGAGGCCGGCCTTTGATTGAGTCTCCTGGGCTTTGAGGTCGGTGTCGCCGAGCTGGACCAGCAATTGACCTTCTTCGACAGCGTCCCCTTCGTTTACCGTCAGCTGAGTGACGCGACCCAGGATTTTCGAGCTTACCGTGACCGGGTCTCCGTCTATGTAGGCGTTGTTGGTCGAAGCGTAGCCGCTCAAGTATAGACGCCAGTACAACGCGACGGCTACGGAAGCGAGAATCAGAATGAGCAGCGGGATGACAAAGCGTTTCTTTCTTACGAAGGCCCTCTGCGCCGGGCCGTCCTGATGCGCGAAACCAACTCGCTGCGCCGAATCACGTTCCGGCTCGGAATTGCTCTCTGTGTGCTTCTGATTCTCAGTCATGGCCATTTCGTTCCTTCGGTTCCAACGGTTCTTCATCTCGATTCACGAAGAGCAACTGATGACGTGAATTCTACTGTGCGGCGGGTATCAATGCAAGGCAGGGTTGGCGGAAAATCATCAGAGGCAGGAATGGCCGGCTTGTGATAATGTTATGGGTGTGTTCGGAGTACTTGCCAATCTTGAGGGAGGCTTCACAGTGCGCCGCCGAGCAACAGCATTCATTTTCGCGTTTCTCCTCACTCCATACGCGCTTTCCACCTCCTGCTCGCATTCTTGCACGCCCGTAATCTCGTCGAGCCCAGACGACACCAGCTTTTCGGACACCACGGTGACCATTTACACCTACAAGGTCGTTAACGTGTATCTTCACGATAGAAATGCGCTCACCGAGGGGCTCGTTTTCGAAGACGGTTTCCTGTATGAGGGAACGGGCGGTTACGGAGGCTCGTCGATAAGAAAGGTGGAGCTCGAGACCGGCGAAGTACTCCAGAAGCACGTGTTACCTTCCACGTATTTTGGCGAAGGGATCGCGATTCACGGAGACAGGATTATTGAACTGACATATAAGTCGTGCGTAGGCTTTATCTACGACAAGGTAAGCTTCGATTCGCTTGGCACGTTTCAGTACCCGACCCAGGGTTGGGGCATTACGTACGACGGGGCTCGTCTAATCATGAGCGATGGAACGTCGATGCTGCGCTTCTGGGACCCAATCACTCTCGAACAGGTCGATTCCATCGAAGTCCACGACGACACCCTTGCCGTGACCCAATTGAACGAGCTTGAATGTGTGGAGGGCAAGATATACGCGAACGTCTGGAAATCGGAACGGGTCGCGATCATCTCTCCAGCGACGGGTCGAGTGGAAGGCTGGATAGAGCTGGGAGGACTGTTGACTGACGACGACAAGATTTACCCGGTCGACGTTCTGAACGGCATCGCTTACGACAAGGACAAGAAAAGGCTCTTTGTCACGGGCAAGCTTTGGCCCAAGCTCTTCGAAATCGAGATTGAGCCCAAGGCCGGAGCGTCTCCGTGAGTATGCCAGCGCGAGCCCAAACGAGCCCGACAATGCCGCCGAGAGGTTGGCTCCATTTTTCACTTGACCGGTAATGCGGGCTCGTATTATTTTTGTTTACTGTTTCGAAAATCCAGTGTGTCGCTCCGAGTTCTGGTGTATTCTCTTGGTATGCGAACCGCGATTTACCTGATCCTTGGCGTCGCTTTTATTGGGATCGGGATCGCTGTCTGGATGGGGAGCATGTTTCCGGCACTGCCCAAGGCTGGTTATCTACGCCTGATGGTCGGCCTGGTTCTTGTGCTAATGGGTGTTTATCGATGCGGCCTGGCCTTTTATCCCGGACCAAGAAATCGTCCGTCGCACCGGTCCGAATCGGATCGCTCGCAGCGTTGAGTGTCGTTCTGGTCTTCCTTTTCGCGTTTCCACTGACCGCCGTGGTCGGCTGTGCGAAAAAGGGAAGACAGCAGGCGTCGACGCCTACCACCGGTTCCCTGGCAATCTTTGTGAGCCCCGCCATTGAGTCTGTCATTCAGTCGGGAGCAGACCAGTTCAATCGCCTCTATCAAGAGGCCAACATAAATGTATATCCCTTGAATTCGCGTGCGATTATCGATTCTTTGATCTACCGGCGGACAGACGCCGCCTACTTCGATCGCCCCCTTTCGGAGGCCGAATCGCTGGCCGTAATCAACACGCGTAGGCACATCTATTCCTTCGTGTTGGGCAGCACCGTTGCAACGTGGATAGTCAATCCACAGAATTCCGCGAGCGTTATCGATTCTCTGCAGGCCATCCAGATTCTGACCGGCCGCGTGACGTCGTGGAAGGCGTTGGGTGGTCCCGACAGGAAGATCAACATTTATCTTCCGCCGCTGGGGGACGGAGCCTGGAACGTGCTGGAGAGTTTCTTCGGCCCTTCCTTGAGCGAGGTCAACGCGTACTACTGGCCGTCTGACAGTCTGGTTCTCGAGCGCGTGGCAGAAGATCCGGATGCTCTGGGTTTTGTCGGCAGGCCGATTTACGACCCCAAGGTGAAGAAACTCCGTTGGCACGATCCACTCCTGGCAGATCCGGTGGCGGCGAACATTGGTACATTACAGGAAGGCAAATATCCCTTTAGAATACGCCTCTATTATTATACAATTGCAGATAGGACGGATTTGGCGTCCGGATTTCTTTCCTTCTTGGCTTCAAATGCCGGTCAGCGCGTCATCGCAGACCAGGGCTTCCTGCCGGAGATGGTTCCTGCCCGTGTCGTTACGCTTCCGCCCGCTGGAGATCACAAATAGATGTCGTCGGTCAATTAACGGAGAATGATGACAGCAAGACATGTTGCCAAGCATTATGCAAAACCTGTTGCGGACCAATTGCACAACATGTAAAATAGGATCATGAGAATGAAAACAATTCTTACCCACATGATAGCTCTGGCGCTTTGTCTGACCGCTTCCGTTCCGCTCTGGGCGGCAGGAAATCCTGAACCGTCGGGAGGCTGGAGAGCCCTCGGGGAGAAGCGATACGCTGACGCTTTGAAAGAGGCGGACAACGTCTTGAGCAAGAAACCCAAAGACACAGGAGCGCACTGGTTGGCCGCAGAGGTCACCCTGGCTCAGAAGGACACCGCGGCCTCGATCACGCATTGGCGTGGGGTGCTGGAATCTGATCCGATCCATCCTCAAGCCATGATGCGCCTCGTTGAGCTGCTCTTCGCAAGGGCGGACACCGTAGGCGTGCAGAAGATCTTGGACACTGCCCGGCAGAAGAAGCCCGGTCTGGCCCAGCAGACAAAACGTGATCAGGCTGCGTCCTCTTACTCGAGACTGGCCTCTTCGGCTCGCTCAACAGAACAGCAGACAAAACCCGACGTGGCGGCATTTGCTTACTGTCAGGGGCTTCTGTTTCAGGCGCGCGGACAACAGGCCGATGCAATGGTGGAATTCTCGCGGGCGATAGAGAACGATCCTGGGCAGCCTCGTTTCTACGTTGCCTTTGCTCGATTGTATGAGGAAAAGAGAGTACTTCCTCTGGCCAGGGAGAATTTTCTGACTGCCCTGGCTCTCGATTCCACCGACGCGTCGGTGCATTATGGACTGGCGAGCGTCCTGATGGACATGAAGCAATACAGCGAAGCGCTGGCGCAGTTTAAGAAGGCGCGTGATATAGATCCAGAATTCCCGAACGTGAGCTACCAGATCGGCAAACTGTATTTCTACGCCGAGAAATATGAGCAGGCCCTGCAGGAACTACAGGTGGCATTGCAGACGGCCAAAGAAGACAATTTCTTCCTTTTCAGCATATACGGTCAGACACTGCGCGCCCTCAGGAAGGCGGAGGAAGCGCAAGTATACCTTGAGAAGGCCTACGGCCTGAAACCGACCGAGCTCTCTACCGCGCGGTCGCTGGCGGCCAACAGTTTTGATCTGAGAAAATATGATCGCGCCGTGGAAGTACTGAAGGTCATTACGGAGCCGCCGAAGGCAGAACCGACGGACTACGCCCTGCTGGGAGAATCATACTACAACATGGCGGTGAGGGGCGTGGACGCTCAGGCGCTTTACGATTCCGCGGCCGTCTATCTGAAAAAAGGATACGAGCTGGTACCGGCAAACAACCGTCTGGCTTACCTTCTAGGAATGACTTATTTTAACTCGGATCGGTACGACTCGGCGATTGTTTACTTCGACAAGAAGATTCAGGCGGACTCCACGTCCTCGGCGGCATACTTCTACATGGGATACTGCTACTTGAAAAAGGAAATGTACCGGGACGCAGTCGCCAACCTGCGGCGAGCCAACGAATTGGATCCCACCAGGGCGTCCGTTCACACGATGCTGGCGCAGACTCTGATTTTTGCGGATTCGACCAAGGCAGCCAAGCTGGAATTCCAGGCCGCCGTTGAATTGGATCCTGCGCAGGGTGACGCCTACGGCGGGCTCGGCTTCCTCTTTCTTAAAGAGGAGAATTGGTCCAGTGCCGCGGCCAATCTGAAACGTGCCACTGAGTTGCAGCCCACCAACGCCAATTACTGGCTGGCGTACGGACAGGCTTCTTACTATATGGAGGATTACGGCACGGCGGAACGAGCTTTTCGTAGCGCCCTGCAGTACGATCCCAACAACAAGGATGCGCGCACAGGACTGGAGACGATCGGAAAAGTTAGAGCAAGAAAAAAGCAATTGCAGTGAGGACGCAAAGGAGGGGATTACAGGAACTCAGTCTACAAAAACAATAACAGCATTGCGAGTGTATCTGCTACAATAGGAACGCACAGGAGGGAAACATGAAACTTAAGGAGTCGTTGTTCACCGTTTTCTTGCTTGTGATCACCCTCGTAGTAGCGGTGGTCGTCTACAAGTTCTTCCTGCCGGACTTCATCAGAAAGGGTGGTCCCCTGGTAGTTCTCTTGATAGCCATCACTCTCATGCTAATCACTTACATCGTCGAGCGTATTTTGACTCTGAAGAAAGCGCGCGGCAGCGCTCCGATCCCCGATTTCTACCGCAGCTTTATCATGGCGGTCAACGAAGGCAAGTTTGAGGATGCCGCGACGATTTGCGACAAGCAACGCGGTTCGGCCGCGGCCGTTCTGAAGGCGGGCGTGGAGGCCTATCTACGCGGTGTCAAGATGAAGCTCACCGGCGACAAGAGATTGGCTGAGACGCAGCGCTCTATTGAGGAAGCGCGTCTCCTTGAGATCCCCTTCCTCGAGAGAAACCTCTTCGCTCTATCCACGATCGCTTCGATTGCGACCATGATCGGGTTGCTGGGAACGGTGATCGGCATGATCCGTTGCTTCGCTGCCATGGCTCATCAGGGATCGCCTGACGCCATTCAGCTCGCCGTGGGTATTTCCGAAGCCCTGATCAATACGGCCGGCGGGCTCTTTGCGGCGATTTTGGGCATCGTTGCCTACAACATCTTCGTCAACCTGGTGGACAGCTTCAACTATTCCGTTGACGAAGGCGCCTTCATGTTTATGGAAATTCTCAAGGAGAAGGAGGCACAGTAAGCCGTGGCACGCCCGACAAAAAAACGTCTGGGCGTCAAGATCGACATGACGCCCATGGTGGACGTGGCCTTTCTTCTGCTGATCTTCTTCATGTCCACCACACAATTCAAGCCGCCCGAGAATGTGCAGATAAATCTACCCGGCTCGCATTCGAACTTGAAGCTTCCCGAGTCGGATATTCTGATCGTTTCTGTATCCAAGGACAACAAGATCAACATGAGCTTGGGGGCTCCGAGATTGGATCAGCAGATAGGATTCATGAAACCAAACGAGGAAGGCGCGTTGCGATCCGTGGATTTCCAGCCGGATCAACTCGGCGACAAGATCATGCAGGCGCGTCTCGAAAATCTGAGAATCCGGCTGATACTCAAGGCTGACAAAGACGCTGAATACGGCTACGTTGAGGACGTCATGGGGATTCTGCAAAAGCTCAACATGAACCGCTTCAACATAGTCACAGAACTAGAGAAGGATTAAAATGGGCGCTGTAGATACCCCTTCAGGATCGTCGCGAGGTGGAGGTGGCAAGAAGAAGAAAGGGCGAGTTGCCATTCGCATCGACATGACGCCTATGGTGGACGTGGCATTCCTGCTGCTCATATTCTTCATGGTGACGACGGTTTTCCGTCTGCCTCAGGCAATGGAGATCAACCTGCCGCCGGAGGCGGCCGGTGAAGCCGAAGTGAACGAAAGGAATCTGCTCTACTTGCGCGTGGCTCCACCGGATTCGTTGTGGTTCAATGTGGGCTTTGACAAACCCCAGACGACGTCTTGGGACGAGCTTCGCGGCATTTTGGATGAACGGAAAGCCGCGAGCGGCGACAAGTTGACCATCGTCGCAAAGATCAGCAGAAAGGCCAAGTACGCCACCATGGTGAATCTGCTGGACGAATTCAACGTGGCCAAGACGACTCGATTCTCGATACTGAGATTCGACGCGTCGGATGACTCCTTGCTGGGACTCAAGGGTCAAGGTCTCTAGGCTGTAAATACCGCGTATCGGTCCCTAAAAAGGTATAACAATGAGCACAGCAGCTTCTTTCACAATGCCAAACGAGGGCCACATAGGCGGCTTCGCCATAAGGCGTTTCATCCAGAAATTCATGCTGATAGGCCTGGCGATTTCCGTGGGTGTTCATGTTGTTGCCGTCAGTAGTTATTACATCACCCTCTATATAGAAAACCGGAAAGTCCCCCCGCCGTCGCACGTGATTTATCTTGATCCGTCGAACCTGGGTCAACCACCAACGTTGAGCGGAGAGGAACTCGCTCCGTCGCTGAGAATCGCACAGCCCAAGTTGGCTGCGGCTGCGATTCCCAAACCCGTGGCAGCGGAGGTCGCGCCCGAGGAGCCGCAGATTCAGTCACAGGAAGAGCTCTCGAAGATGCTGAACGCGCGCGTGGATTCGCTGGCGAGACTTGGAGCGGGGGAGAACATTCAAATCAGGGGCGAAATCCCCAACGAGAACGAGATCCCCGGTTCTGACGTCTTCATTGCCTTCGAGCAACCGCCGCAACTTGTGAAGCGAGTGCAGCCTGTTTATCCGGAAATGGCCCGGCAAGCTGCCGTTGGCGGGAAAGTCATAGTTCAATTCTACGTTGACAAGAAAGGCGACGTGAAACAGGCCAAGATAATCAAGGCCGATCCCAAGGGACTGGGTTTTGAAGAGGCGGCAACTGAGGCCGTCATGAAGTGGAAGTTCACACCCGCGTTGCAGCGAGAAACCCCCGTCGGGGTCTGGGTGGCGCAGACGATTTCATTCACGGTCGAATAGTGCGAGTCGTGGACTAGCCTAGTGGTGGACGCGAACCAGGTTCGCGTCCACCACTTTTCGCTTTCAAAGTTGATCCGCCTTCGAAGTCGAACTGCCCTCAAGGCCGTTTCACCTACCGTGCCGCGTTTGCGTATCCGTCTAACGTGACCTATTTCTCGGCAGCGCTGCCGACCTTCACATCTCGTAAAGCGTCGGCGATGACGTACATCCTCTCGTTGTTGCCAGCCGGGTCGAGGGGGGTAATGTAGAAGCCCTTGCGATCCTTGCTGTAGCCAAGGCTGAATCCTCTGATCACCTCTCCGTCAGAGAATTCCAATCTGATCTTCAACCCTCGAAGGGCAGTACAATCCACTTCTTCGAATCTCTTCTTTTCGACGTACTCTTTTCTACCTTCAAATGATTTGACGAAGAAGACTGCTTTGAGATCACTACACTTGATTTCGTGGACAACGCCTCCCTGGTCTACAAGGTGAAATGTTTCTGCCACTGGTTTGAAATCGTGAGTGTATCCCTTGAGCAATTTTCCGCCCTTAAAACGAGCAAATATACGGTTTCGTCCGGCCTTGGATTCTTCCAATGGATCTACGTCCTTTCCTCACAAGAGTTGACAAGTCTCTGGCCACAGCCGATCGGCTTCGCCCCGATTCTAAAATCCCATCACTGCCGATGCAAGCGTTTCTTGCCGCATTGCAACCTGAAGGCTCATGCTCACGCCGCCTTGCGCCGCGTTGCGAGCTTCACCATTTCGAACCACAGGACGCAGACCGACCCGGCCCCAAGGCTGAGGATGAGATCCGTCGCGTGGAGCGGTGCGAAGTGAAAGAGTCGTTGCGCGAACGGGACCAAAAGAACCGCCGCGAGGAAGGCGCATGCACCGAGCACCACCCATCGCAGCGCCGGGTTGGGGACACGTAGCACCGCAAAGATGGATTTTGTCCAAGATCGGTTTACGAGAATGATAACGATAAAGGCCACGACCAGGGTTGCAAACGTCAGCGCGCGGGCGGCCTCGGCGGAATGGTCGGCGCGAGCGAGCAGGAAGATGCCCAGGCAGACCACAAGAACGCTGAGCCCCTGCATCACCGCGACTCCGATCGTCCGCGTCGAGAAGAGCCGCTCATCAGGGCTCCGGGGCGGCCGCTGCATCACGTTGGCCTCGGCATCCTCGGCCTCGAAGATGAGGGAGCACGAGGGGTCGATGATCAGCTCCAGGAACACGATGTGGACCGGCAACAGGAGGAGCGGCCAGTCGGCGAAGAAAACCGGAATCATCGACAGGCCCGCAATGGGCACATGCACCGCCAGGATGAAAGCGATGGCCTTCTTGATGTTGTCGAAGATGCGCCGTCCGAGACGAATGGCCGCGACGATGGACGAAAAGTCATCATCCAGCAGCACGAGTGACGCGGACTCGCGAGCCACGTCCGTTCCGCGACCGCCCATGGCGATACCGATGTGCGCTGCCTTCAGCGCCGGGGCGTCGTTGACCCCGTCGCCGGTCATGGCGACAATCTCCCTGTTTGCCTTGAGAGCGTTGACGATGCGCAGCTTCTGCTCGGGAACAACCCGAGCAAAGACCTGCACGTCCCGAATCCGTTGTGCCAGATCCTCGTTAGACATCAGGTCGAGCTCGGGCCCGGAGATCACCGTCTCACAGTTCGCAAGCCCCGCCTGGCGGGCGATGCTCTGGGCGGTCACGGGATAGTCACCCGTGATCATCACAACGCGAACTCCGGCGGCCTGGCACTCAGCGACCGCGGCCGGCACGGTTGGCCGCAGCGGGTCCTCGAACCCCAGCAAGCCAACGAGCTCGAGCGAAAGGTCGTGATGCTCATCGGGGAGGCTTCCCTGGCACGTGACTCCTCGCGCGACGCCAAGAACTCGAAGGCCCTGGGACGCCAGGGTCGCCACGTCCCGCGACAGCGATTCGCGTTGCGCCGGAGTCAGATGGCAGAGATCCGCGATGGCCTCGGGCGCGCCCTTCGCCGCCGCCACCACCTCGTCGCCGTTCCCGGTGCACCAGGCGTGACTCACCGCCAGCAGACCGGGCGTCAGCGGGTATTCGCGTGTCAGCGACCAACCCGAATGCAGGTGCTCCGTGTCCTTGATTAGCCTGTCTCCTGCCACGTGCAGCGCCCGCTCCATCGGATCGAAGGGGTCGCGCTTGCTCGCCAGAATCGCGTTCTCGAGGAGGCCGTGCATTTCCTCCGGGAGCCCGCCACGGAGCGTCGCGAGGTCGATGACGCTGCCGGACACCGCGAGCTTGCGCAGGGTCATCTGGTTCTGCGTGAGGGTGCCCGTCGTGTCGACGCAGAGGACCGTCGCGGCCCCAAGCGTCTCGACCGCCGGCATCCGCCGCGTGAGCACGTTGCTTCGGGAGATCCGCCACGCGCCCAGCGCCAGAAAGACCGTCAGCACGACCGGGAACTCCTCGGGGAGCGTGGCCATGGCCATCGCAATGCCGGCGAGGAAACCCTGCTTCCAGACGTCGGCACCGCCTCCGCGCGTGAACGCGAAGGCCAGCACCACGAGAGCGCAGGCCATGAGCCCCACAATGGCGAAGGTGCGGACCAGGCGCCGTGTCTCCTTCTGCAGAAGGGTCGGCTCTGGCTCGACCTGCTCCAGCGCCTTGCCGATCCTGCCGAGCTCTGAACGCAGGCCTGTCGCCAAAATCTCAGCAATGCCCTGTCCGGCGGTGACCAGGGTTCCGGAAAACACCGAGGGCAGATCGTCGCCGCCTGGCCTGTCGAGTGCCCGGGCTTCGACCGACGGGACCTTCCTGACCGGAACGGACTCTCCCGTCAGGAGCGACTCATCCGTCGAAAGATTGATGCCTCGTCGCAGGAGACCATCCGCGGGGACGCGGTCGCCCTCGCAAAGGATAACGAGATCGCCCCTCACCACTTCGCGCCCTGCAATGCGCCGATGCATGCCGTCACGAATGACGAGGGCCCGAGGGCTCGACAGATCTCGCAGTGCCTCCAGTGCTCGTTCCGTGCGCCGCTCCTGGATGATGGTGATGGCCATTACAACGAACACGAAGCCCAGGAGCATTAGGGCGTCGGCCAGCTCGCCCATGAAGAGGTACAAGCCCCCCGCAGCGACGAGCATGAGAAACATGGGTTCACGACCGACCTCGAGGCCGATGGTCAACAGGCTCCGTTTTTTCTGCACCGGAAGCTCGTTCGGCCCCTCCTGCCGCAACCGCGCGTAGGCGCCGTCTTCGCTGAGCCCGAGAAGCCCGCCCAGATCCAGAACGGTGTTGGTGACCCGCGTCTTCTTCGCGGGCACGTCGCTCGTGTTGTCATGTGGCTTGCTCACGATTCCTCCGGGAAAGGCCAACCGAACTGGGCGGTTGGCGCACAAGGTATTCTGAATGAACATTCAGATTTTGTCTACTCACATTCGGACTGGCGCCCATGACAGATCAGTGTTATGCCGGCCGACCTCCTTGAGGAAACCTACAGGATGTGATATAATTTCTGTTGTGAATACATCCAGAGTTTCCACCATAATCCTCCTACTTGCTGTTGCCCTGCTGGTTCCGGGCTTCACGCCTTCGCGTGCCGCGTCGGATGTGCTTATCTCCGAGATGTGCGATCCCCGGAACAACTACGCGACGGACAGGTTCATCGAGATCTACAACTCGGGTAGTGCCGCCGTTGACCTTGCCGGCTGGTCGTTGGTGGCGATGGGTAACGGTGTCGAAGAGTTTAGCTGGCAACTCTTCGGGCTCGTCGGTCCCGGCGAGGCCCTGGTTGCAGGTGATCAGGTCACAGTCACGGTGTTTCCGGTAGCCTTTCCGAACGACGCGTGGTCGGCAAACAACGGAAATTGGAACGGAAAGGTTGGCGATGGTGCCAAGTTGCTCAATGCAAGCGGGACCATCATCGACTACGTTGTGGTCAACGGGACCGCGTTCGAGAACGCCGACTATGTGAGAAAACCCGATGTCCGCGCACCCAACACGACCTACACCCCCTCGGAGTGGACCTCGACGCCCGTGAATCTCGCAACAGACGGTAGTCCCGGTGTTCACAATGCGACCCCTCCTCCAGCGGGTCCCTCCATTTCGGATATCATCACGGATCCCGCCTCTCCTTTGGCAGGAGTTGGAATACACGTCTTGGCTGACGTCATTGATTCGACAGCGAACATTGCGTCTGTCTTGCTGTTCTGGGGAACGACGGGGTCCTCACTTCCCAACGAGATAGGCATGTCACTGTTGCTGGGAAGCACTTATAAGACGGACATGCCGATACCCTCTCAGCCCGAAGGCACGACGGTCTTCTTTAGAATCCAGGCGAGCAGCGATTTGCCGGCGATGAGTTTGTCCGAGCTTCGGAGTTACTCGCTGCCCTACGATCTTGCCATTCATGAAATACAAGGAGAGTTACCCGGTTCTCCCTACGACGGCTACCAAGTCATAACGCGAGGGATTGTAACGGCGCAATACGGTTCTTCTTTTGTCATACAAGACGGGAGCGGACCTTGGAACGGCATGTGGGTGCGGAGCACGGCAGAGCCTTCGGTCAGAGACTCTGTGACAGTCAGAGGCCGGGTCACGGAGAGCGACGGCTCAGGGAACGCAGGCAACACGCTTCTTGTGGACGCCGTGATGGTGAGCAGCTCTTTGGCGGACGCCCTGCCCGACGCCGTTACAGTATCGACAGCGGCTGCTTGCTCAGAGGCGTACGAGGGCGTGCTCGTCGAGATCGTGAATGCCGCATGCACGGCTCCAGCACTGGGATTCGGCGAATGGGAAGTGAACGACGGAAGCGGCCCCGGTCGCGTGGATGATCTGTCGTACAACTTTTCCCCTACACTCGGTTCGTCGTACACCGTGGTCGGACCCGTCACTTACGTCAACAGTTACTTCAAGATAGAACCAAGGGACGCAAACGACGTGGTGTGGACTGGAGACGAGTCACCTCCAGTCATCTTTACCGCCGCTGCAACGAGCGACACGACCCTCCTGGTGACATTCTCAGAAGCAGTGGAGCAGACCAGTGCAGAGACGAACGCCCATTACACGATCGATGAGCTGGCCGTTAGAGACGCAGAAATCAGCTACGATCATTCCGATCAGGTCCTCTTGACGGTGCTGCCCATGTCGGCGGGCGATCACACGCTAAGAATCAGCGGAGTCGCCGATCTCTACGCAAACGTCATGGTTGACGTCAGTGCTGTTTTCGTCTTCACCGACAACGACATTCCCGAAGGATACTACGACAGCGCTGAAAGTCTTACTGGTGAGCAATTGAAGGCGGCGCTTCACGAAATTATCAAGAACCATACCGTGCATAGCTACGATTACGCGTGGACCGCTTTCCAAACGACGGATGACAAGCCAAACGGAAAAGTATGGGACATCTACTCGGACGTTCCCGGTGGAACCTCGCCGTATGAGTATACGTTCGGCGTCGACCAAGGAGGCGTTGGAGGCCAAGAGGGCACGGGATATACCCGCGAGCATTCCTGGCCGAAGAGCTGGTTCGGAGGTGAGGTGACGCCAATGTACTCAGACCTCTTTGCCTTGTATCCATGCGACGCGCACGTCAACGGTAACCGGGGTGCCTACCCCTACGGAGAAGTGATGTTGCCCGAATGGACGTCACTCAACGGCAGCAAGAGAGGACCTTGCTCATATCCTGGATACACGGAAACCGTTTTTGAGCCGATCGATGAGTTCAAAGGCGACGTTGCACGCACGTATTTCTACATGTCGACGCGGTATTATTCGGAGGATGCCGGATGGCCGGGAGGGCCGATGACGGACGGCGCGGAGCTTCTGCCCTGGGCGATTGACATGTTTCTGGACTGGCACACAGAAGATCCGGTCAGTCAAAAAGAAATCGACAGAAACAGTGCCGTCTATGCTCTGCAGGACAACCGCAATCCGTTCATCGATCGCCCCGAGTTCGCCGTTTGGATGTTTGCCACGACGGGAGTTGAGGAGAAATCCAGCCCGTCAGTCGTTGCCGGATTGGGTCCAATCTATCCCAACCCGTTCAACCCTGTGACCGTAATTCGGTTTGCCATTGCGAGTCCCGGGTGGGTTGAGTTGCGAGTGTATGACGTAGCGGGGAGGCCCGTGAGGACGCTTGCAGAGGGGGTGAGAGCTGTCGGGCGTTATGATGTCACCTGGGACGGACGCGACGATATTGGTGTGCCGGTCGCTTCTGGTGTGTATATGTGCGAGCTGAGGGCACCGGGTCGCGTTGAGACGAAGAAGATGGTTCTCTTGAAGTGAGTCGATCAGGAAGAAGCGTTAACTCTCCGGAACAATTCTTAGAAGCAAAACCGAGGGGCTGGCCAACCGCCGGCCCCTGCAAGTTTGAGGCGGCGCTTGAATCCTTGGGCATGTTCGCTCGCAAGAGAGCAATGAGGTTGACCATGCAGGACCGATTGTTTGTCTCTACCGTTAAGCACCGATTTCTTGTCTCGACGATCTACCTGTGCACTTACATTCTTGTAAGTGGGCTTGTGGCCGCGCCGGGGACAAAGGCATGTACCAGCCTTCTGGTGACAAGGGGGGCCACGGTGGACGGCTCAGTCATGATTACCTACACCTGTGATGGCGAGTTCCACCCTCACTTGAGACACGCCCCGGCAGCCTACTACGAGCCTGGAGATTCGCTTGAAATCACCGATTGGGAAGGGCGCGTCCTGGGCAAGATAAAACAAGTCGCGCACACTTACGCCTACGTAGGTTTGATGAACGAGCACCAACTGGTCATCGGTGAAACCACCTTCGACGGCCGGGAAGAACTTCATAACCCCGAGGGGCTCCTGGACTACTGGACCATGATTGAGCTGGCCTTGCAGCGAGCCAGAACGGCCAGAGAAGCCGTCAAGGTCATGACCGATCTAGTTGGTGATTACGGTTATCGATCGACCGGCGAATCGTTTTCGATCGCCGATCCGAAGGAGGCCTGGATACTGGAGATGATTGGGCCCGGTCCGGGTGGGCACGGAGCCGTGTGGGTCGCAGTCAAGGTCCCGGACGGCTACATATCGTGCCATGCAAACAAGGCCCGAATCGGCGGGTTCCCCCTGAACGATCCGGAAAACTGTCTTCATTCTGGCAACGTCGTCTCGTTTGCAGTAGAGAAAGGCTATTACAATCCAAGATCCGGCGGACCATTCCGATTTTGCGACATCTATTGTCCGTCCACGCCAAAGAATCAGCGCTACGCTGACGCGCGCGTGTGGAGCATATTCCGCCGGGCAGCGCCGTCGGCAAACCTCTCGCCGGACTATCACAGAGCTGTGGAGAGAACCCAACCATATCCTCTGTGGATAAAACCTGACAACAAGTTGTCGACGGCTGACGTGTTCACCCTCATGCGTGATCACTATGAAGGAACCGACTACGACATGACAGAGGGTATCGATGCAGGTCCCTACGGCGCACCAATCCGCTCGAGGCCAATAACGTGGACGGTTGACAGCGTCGAATACGCGTGGGAACGTCCCATTTCGACACAGCAGACGGGATTCTCCTTCGTTTCCCAATCGCGGTCGTGGCTTCCAGACCCGGTCGGCGGCGTCCTCTGGTACGGGGTCGATGACACCTACACGACGTGCTACGTACCGCTGTACTGCTGCATCGATTCTGTTCCGAAGTCGTTTGCGACTGGCAGCCTGGACGAGTTCTCGTGGGACTCCGCCTGGTGGGTGTTCAATCTCGTCGCCAATTATGCTAACTTGAGATATTGTGACATGATAGTCGAGATTAAGACGACTCAAAGTGACGCAGAGAAGACATTTCTGGCTTTGCAACCCGTCGTGGAGAAGACGGCGGCCGATCTCGCCAAGTCGGAT
This sequence comes from Candidatus Eisenbacteria bacterium, assembly GCA_026388185.1. Taxonomy (NCBI): domain Bacteria; phylum Candidatus Eiseniibacteriota; species Candidatus Eiseniibacteriota bacterium. The sequence continues at coordinate 110,178 of JAPLKG010000010.1, forward strand.
TCGAAACTCGTGACTCGTTACCTCACGAATTACTCTGTCACCCAGGCGGAATCAGTGGTGGCGCGCTGGAGGGAATTGGGTGAGCATTTGATAACGAAATATAACGACGGCTACGTGAAGGACGAAACCGGGCGTCCGAGTGAGAAAGGCTATCCCGAGAACTGGCTCAGGAACGTCCTGAAATCACGTCCGGAGCAGTTCCGGCTGAAATAGGAAAGGACGGATAGTTCACCCCGCTACTTGGAACGCCGTCTCTTGGAGCGAATTCTTGGAGCGAATCAGACTCCAGTCAGAGCAGATGCGACCGCCGTAAGAGTGCGAATCAGCTCGTCGCGCAGCAGGATTATCGCTCCAATCATTGCAACAGCGATTAGAGCCACAAGCAGGGCGTATTCGGTTGTCGCAGCGCCTTTGCGGCTGGTCAGGACGTTATTCAGAAACCTCATGATCTTTCCCTCCTCTCCGTTTTTCCGCCGTACACGTTAATCTCGATCTCCTACTGATTGCAAGGGGCATGCCATTCCTGTCACAATACCTGAGTCTCTTTAACTATCAGGGATTCTTGACGTTGTTAGTTTCTATCGAGGAGCAAATGTGGGTTTCGAGGGGCTCAGTCTCCCGTCGCCACGCGTTTTTGCACAATCAGAGAGCAATTGTCAGCGGTGCGGCGCGACGGTTCGGCTTTTCGCTTGCCTCACCCGGGTTCTACCGTATAATCGCTGTTGGACATAGACCCGTTTACTCGCATGCAAATAAAGAGTAGGGGAGCCGAGCTCGGCGGCCGTGACGGATAAGGAGCCCCCGGAAAAAGCCGCGCAGTGTCTTCAAGGTAGGATCACAGGCTAGGAGTGGACGAAATGAAACATGTAACATCAATCATGGCCCTGCTATCAGTTTTGATTTTCACTGGAGGCGTTGTGGACGCACAAGAGTTACAAAGTATCAAGCTTCCCACCGTTGCTCTGAAGAACGACAAGCTATTTATGCAGGCAGTAAAGGATAGGAAAAGCAACAGGGAGTTTTCCGAGAAGGAACTCAGTCTACAGGACCTGTCCAACATTCTCTGGTGCGCCAACGGGGTCAACAGGCCAGAAACGGGAGGACGCACAAGCCCTTCGGCCATGAATAAGCAGGACGTGGATCTTTATGTGATACTGAAAGAGGGGATATATCTTTACGAAGCCAAGAAACATGAGCTCGTCCCCGTTGTCTCGGGTGACTACCGCCGGAATGCCGGCACGCAGCCCTACGTCGGTGCGGCGCCGCTAAACCTGATCTACGTTTCCGACATCTCCAAATTCGACTTCCTCAAGAATCATGAGGAACAAGTAGTGACGGCGGCCATAGGTGCCGGGCACTGCTCGCAGAATGTTTACCTCTACGGAGCCGCGGCTGGCTTGGCCGTCGTTACACGTACTTCTGTAGACAAGGCAAAAATGGCCGACGTATTGAAATTGAGACCTCAACAGGTAATTATCATGGGCCAAACAGTTGGCTATCCAAAATCGTCTTCCAAATAGCCGGAGGAAAAGAGCGAAGAGTGCCCCTCAGGTATTTGAGGACGGACTGGCGCTGTACCAGAGGTTCGTCTTCGAAGCCTTGCTTGGTTAGCTCGCCATTCTCTTGGCTGCCGCATGCCATCGCTAACCGCTTTATTATAACACAGATATCTAGTCACTTGATTACACTACTTAGAACTGTACGCCGGTCGATTTCTCTTGCCTAAGAACTGCCTCTCTGGTTCACTGACCGTAGCGCGATTCCATTCAAAACCGTCGGGCCATTGCCGACCTACGATTGATCGAACATCCCACTGCTAGCACATCGCACACAACTAATTGGCCGACATGACCTGAAAACGGAGAGAAAAATCATTCTGAGCGTTCCCATTGGCTTCGCACGAATTGAGTGCAAGCAAACTGCATACGCATAGTCCGGGAGGAACACTATGGGAACGAGCCCAGGGGCTTCAGTTGTAGGGCTCAAGCGCGTTTGTCTCGTGGGTCAGGAGGCTGCCACGGTTACAGCGCTGGGTAGGCTCCTGGGACGAGATTACTATTTGACTGTTAAAGAATCGATCGGCGATTTCCTCTCCACCCTGGACCCAAAGGTGCGATCTGATGGACTAGTGTTGGGCGCTCAGTGTTCCAATCTTGAGAGGATGAGGTTGGCTGACGCCCTCGAGTCTGAACAGTTGCACTTGTTCGTTTTTGTCTTCGCTTCACCCGACCGAATTTTTGTTCCCGACCCGCTCAGCAGACTCAAAGTTCAAGGATTCTTCAGAAAACCAAGAGAAATCTTGAAGCTGGCCGAGGCTCTTCGCCGGGTGCTGGGTCCTGCCCGCGAAGGACAGGGCGTTCCCGTCAATGATGCAAGAAGTGGGATGGTCGCCGGCGCAATCGAGTACATTGAGAAAAATCTTGTTAACATCAAGCATTCTACCGACGTGAACAGGCATCTTGGAGTTAGTCGAGAACATCTGTCACGAGAATTCACTAAGTACACGGGTCGCACTTTGTGGGATTTCATCAACCTTTGCAGAGTTGAAAGGGCAAGAGAGTTACTGCAAGGGGACCGGCTCTTGGTGAAGCAAGTATTCAGTGAGGCCGGTTTCAATTGCAGATCGAGTTTTTTCAGAGCTTTTCTGAAACACACGGGGCTAGCACCTGGACATTACAGGCAGTTACTGCCGGAGAGACAAGGGCATGGATAGGAGCGTCGGCACTTTCATCCTGACCGGCCCCATGCTTGAGCCCCGTCAGGTGCAGAATTCCTCGAGAGCTTTGAATGGGATGGTAGCCCCCTTCAGCGAGCTCGAGGCTGATGTCGAGGCGACGAAAAAGTAAACGCTCAGTCAACGTGCTACCGTCAGGAGGTTCCGAACCTTGCCATGGAACAGACACTCAAAGAGCAATCCGGGGTAGGGCGCGACGAACCGGTTTTCACAAGCACGAAACGGTTACTTAGTCGTCGGAGCAGCAAATGCTCCCGTCGTGATGTGATATGCGCCCTGATCAGTAACAGGCTTAGGGGCACCCCCGAACCTGGGGAGTAGAGCCATGTCACACAAAAGAGAATCTCAAAGCAGAACAGAGAATACTCCATTAAAGGCGCCTGGCCGTTCCGAAAGCCGCGCCAACCACCCTTCCGACACTGAAACGTTGCCGCAGGAGGATACGACGAAGCGCGAGCGGACAGAAGACGCGTTAAGGGCATCCGAAGCTCGTTACCGTCGAGTATTCGAGACAGCCAAAGACGGCATACTCCTTCTGGATGCGAGAACAGGAGTGATAATCGACGTCAATCCATTCCTGGAAGACATGCTGGGGTTTCCTCGCGTCGAGTTGATGGGCAAGACACTCTGGGAAATCGGCTCCTTCAGAGATATCTCCGCCAGCCAGAGAGCGTTCCAGGAACTGCAGCGCAAGGAGTATATCCGCTACGAAAATCTACCGCTGCAAACCAGAGCAGGAGAGCAAAGGCAAGTCGAGTTTGTAAGCAACGTCTACTCGGCGAACGGCACGCGGGTGATTCAATGCAACATTCGCGAGATCACAGAACGCAAGCGCGCCGAGGCTGCCATGCTGGATGCCAATGAGGAATTGTCGGCATTAGTGACGGAATTGAAGGGACGTGACCGTCACATGCAACTGATCGGTCGCATGAATGATATGCTTCAGAGCTGCACCTCACAGGATGAGGCCTATAAAGTGATTGGCCTGATCATGGGTGATCTTTTCCCGGGGTACAACGGCTGTCTGGCGACCTTCCATGCCGAGGATCAGTGTCTTGAGACGGTGGCGAACTGGGGCGTTGAAGCGCCGATGCAGCTCACTTTCTCATTGGAAGACTGTTGGGCGATGCGGAGTGGTCGACCACATGAGGTTCTCGATCCGCAGACCGGCATGGTCTGCAATCATTTCATCCGTCCGCCGAAGACAAACTACGTGTGCGTACCCTTGACGGTGCAGGGCGAAACGCAGGGATTGTTGTGTTTCACCAACGGCACCGTGCGTCCCGGTGAAAAGCAGGTCAGCCAGCAACAACTGGCCGTGGCGGTGGGTGAAGCGGCCAAGCTGTCCTTGTCCAACGTGCGATTGCGGGAGAGACTGCGCGAGCAGGTTATCCATGATCCGCTGACGGGGCTCTTCACCCGGCGCTATCTGGAAGAGAGTCTTGGGCGAGAGCTGCATCGTGCGCACCGTGGAAATGCCCCACTGTGCGTCGCGATGCTAGACCTCGATCACTTTAAACAGCTCAACGACACTTTTGGGCACGAGTCCGGCGATTTTGTGTTGCACGAGTTTGGGCAGATGCTGCTTGCGAAGGTACGCAAGAGCGATCTCGCGTGCCGGTATGGTGGCGAGGAGTTTGTGATTGTTCTGCCCGATTCTTCGCTGGCGGACACCTGGCAGCGCGTCGAACAGTTCCGGGTGCTGGTCAAGCAAATGGAGCTTCGGTACGGCGAGCAACGGCTCAGCGCGTTGACCATGTCGGCCGGCGTCGCGGCGTATGAACCCGGCGCCACCGTGCGTGAACTACTGCGCGCGGCCGACAACGCCTTGTATGCCGCGAAGCAGGCCGGGCGCGACCGCGTCGCTATGTACGAGGCGAGTGAGAGGGACCGTCTCGAATCGAGTTGAGACGAAGCTCGGGTTGGCGCGTACGTCTGCATCGGAGTGGACCCTGACGGTGTGGCCGATTGCGAGGCTGTGGAGTAGACAATCGCATGCCTGCTGAGTGTAGTGCGCGGCACCGCTCGCAGACACAGTATGTGATACTACGTATGTGAAGCTACGCTGAGTTCGCCCACGGCCTGCCCGTTATGCGTTTTCATCCCATTACGTTCCGGCTCAGGCCCGTCTGCAAGAGGAAGAGTAAAGTGGAAGCGGCTGCCTTTTCCACCGTTGTTCTCGGCCCAGATGCGGCCGCCCATTGCCTCCACCAGGCTCCTGCAAATTGTAAGCCCCAGTCCTGTACCCATCGGCTTGCCTGTAGTCTTCTCAGTCACCTGCTTGAACTTGTCGAACACCCTGTCCAGTTCCTCGGTTGCGATTCCAATGCCATTATCCGATATGGTGATGCGCAGGTAGGTTGGTTTCACTTCGCTCTGCACGCTGCCTCCGGCACTGTCCGCCACAGGGACTGAGATCACATCTATTCGGCCCCCTTGCTCGGTGAACTTGACGGAGTTGTTGAGCAGATTAACGAGAACCTGAACGAATCTGTTTTCGTCTGCAAGTACGTAGCCATCTTCTTGCGACGGACTGACGCTAATTTCGATGTCTCCCTTCTGTGCCCCCGGCCCTACACTCTGGATTGCAGTAGCTATTGCCCTATTCACGTTGACAGGCGTCAGCTTCATTTCTAGCTTGCCCGCTTCAATCTTCGAGAGATCCAGCAAATCATCAACCAGAGTTGCCAGTCTATCGCTCTGTTCCAGTATTATTCTCAAGAACGACTCTCGCTGTTCCTCTGAGAGGGAATCGTACTCAAGGAGAGTTTCGGCGTACGCCTTGACGGCGGTCAGCGGAGTCCTGAGCTCGTGTGACACATTGGACACAAAGTCCGATTTCATCCCGTCCAGCCTCATGAGTTTCTGATTTGCGCTTTCCAGCGCCGCATTTGAGCGGCTGAGAGCTTGCCCGACTTTATTGCGCTCCAGCTCCTTCTTGTCTCTGTGCAGTCTGGCATCGAGGACCGGGGCAATGGTCTTCCCAAGCGTCTCCAGCAACTGGACGTCGCTATCGCTATATTCAGTCTTCTTATTTGCAACCTTTATGAGCCCGATGACTTCTCCATGATGAACGATTGGCAGAGCGATGTGCCTCGTGATCTTGATGTGACCTTCTGGAGTTGTGACGGATGGCTGGTTTGAAAAGACAGTTTTCTTCTTCGCTATTGCTTGTGCCCAGGTGCTGTTTCCCCAGCTTTCTCGGGGAAATACAACACGTTTGTCGCGAACATTGCATTTATCCCAAACGCCTCGGGTCAAAGATGGGACAACAAGTGTTCCGTCTTCTAAGTAGCCGAAGGTCCCGTATTCGCTTTGCATGGCTTCCAACAGGATGTCCAGCACTTCTCCGTACATTTGCTCGTCAGGCACGGTAAGAAACACGTTGACAATCCGATTTCTTAGGGCCAGCTCCCGTTGCGACTTCTCGACCATCTCGTACGCGTGCTTGCGCTCGGTGGTGTCACGAAAAAAGCCCGCTAGATATGTCTTCTCAGCAATCTTGATGGTTGTTGCGCTAACATCAACATAAAGAACGCTGCCGTCTTTTCTCTTCATGGGCAAGTCCCGAGACAATGTGAATTCTCTCTTTACCAGCCTTTCAAATTGATCGACAACATAAGGAAGATCTTTTTCGGGATGTATATCCATGACCCCTATGCTCTTGATTTCCTCCGAGCTGTAGCCAAGCATGCGGCACATGGCCTTATTACCCAGGTGGAATTTCTTGCTTTCCATGTCGGCTAGCAATATTCCATCCGCTGCTTCATCAAAAATAACTCTGAATTCTTCTTCCTTCGCCCGCAACAAGCCATCCAGCCGCTTGCGCTTCGAAATAGCGAATTGCAGACCGATGCCTAATCCCACAAGCAAGGCGATCCCTGACGAACGCAACAAGATTTCCATCGGCTCTTGAGTGAACAGCTGCTGGGTGAGATTGCCTTCATGATATACTTGAGCATGTAGGATGCAATCTGCAATCCAGTTGAGCGCGCCAAGACCGACTGCGACTAGTACCACCCATGTTCGTTTCCATCTCGTGATACGGCGTATCATACGGCCCTCCAGACCATACAGTCTGATCAAATAGGCGTCCTCGCCATTGCATCGTTGCTCGTGACCGGCACCCTATAACCAAGCTCTCCCTTGGTAGTTCCGGCTGTGCCTTTCACCGGCGCCGCGCATTTCATTTCCTGTACCTTCCCTGGTCTCGGCTGTTGAAATTGAGTTAAAGCTGAATGATGTTGGGGCAGATACACTATTGTGGGCCAATCATTGGTTGCATCTTTCTTATCGACAATTTGACCGGAATACTTCACACAATCATGGAGAAAATCGAGGAATTATGCGCGCCAAGGTGCGTTCTCCGGCGACGGCAAACCTGCCATTCACGACCGATGGCACAGTTTGTGCTTCTCACAAGGTGGAAAACGACAGGTTGGAAAATGAGAGTCGTCATGCTCACGAAGCGGTCCACGCTCACAATTCTTGCCCTGCTTCTAGCACCTTTCGTACTGGTTGGGTGTGGCAGTGACAAGACAACTAGCCCGATTAGAGATCTTGCGACGGCTCCCGAGAATGTCAGATATTCACGGGGATTCTTCATTCCGGCGTACTTTGTCCTGGATCAACAGAACAAAATCGAACTGAACCAGAAATTCGACTTCATTATTGCCCCGCGCCTGGAAGATGCTTCAGGAATAAATTCTGGAAGCATTGTGATTAAGACAGGAGTTGCCGGCAGTACCTCAAACAATGAAAGTTACTTGGATGAGTGGTCTGAAATAGATAAGCATGAAGATTGGTTCATGCATTCTTCCTCAACTTCCTCTCCCGAGAACAGAATTTCGCTCGCCCCAAATTATCCTAATCTGTTCTGGATGGATATCGGTTCAAGAGGCTGGAAGAATTTTGTCGTATCAAAATACAAGGAAGTAGTTGAAGATAATCCAACAATTGATGGAGTATTTGTTGATGGGCCACCAGATCCATCTGAGTATATTGGAACTCTGGGCTCGGCTCATCCTACCTATTCTGCTTCTGAATACGAGGCAAAGGCCGTAGAAATACTTTTGGCCATAAGATCTGCAATTGGTTCAAACAAGATAATGGTTTCAAATTCAAATCTCTGCAAGTCGTTTACTGCTGTAGCAGACGGAAACATGAATGAAGGCTTTGTTCACTTTGGGGGCTGGCCAAACAGTAGGCAAGAGTCAAAAGCAGAATGGCTTTCAGAAGTAAATGCAATTGCCGACACTGATTTCAATGGAAAATATCTTCTAATCGGCAGCGGCTCTAAAGAGGAAACACTGTCTTCGATGGTTGAATATTGCTACGCCTCTTTCTTGGTCGGATATAATGCAAGTTCTCATGCCTACTTTTACTGGCATTCCAATGCTGAAGGCTGTTATGGTACGTTGTTTTGGTCTGATTTATGGGAGATGACGATTGGAGAACCGCTGGGCGATCGTCTGGAGTCAGACGGTACATATAGACGCAATTTAACTCAAGGAGTAGTGCTGGCCAATCCGAATGATGTTGGAGAACCAATAACTGTCAGTTTGGATGCGTCCTATCTGAACTCAGTCGGCGATACTGTTACGAGCGTGACTCTGCCCAACAAGAGTGGCGCTGTTCTCAAGAAACTGGACTAGCCATACTGGACTGACTAAGCAGAGAATGCTATTGTGCGGAAGGGAATGCGCTCGAAAGGTGCTTGTCTGGAAAGGGCATAAGATGTAGTTAGGCTCGCTTCGCAACGGGTGCGGCAAGAGAGCTCAGCCAGATAGAAATCGCCCCCAAACATATGACAGGAGGTCACGTTACGAGAACAATGATAGCGACGGTCGGCGCGCTGGTCATCTTGCTAGTTTCCATCTCCTTTGCAGAAGCCCAGAAGAACGAGGCGGAGTTGAAGGATGGCTTCTTGGAAAAGGACTACACAGCCAGTTTCTCGCTCGCTGATAAGGTAGAGTTTGAATTCTCAAAGCGATGGTTGAGTATTCAAATCACTAAAATACCCAATGGCTATATCCGACTGTACGGCGTCGGTGATGACAAAGGCGAATTTCAGATGGGACAGAAAGGAGGCCTTGTTCAGCTCAGACTGGTTAGTAAGGCAGACAATCTTGTCACCGTTGGCATCAAAGTGGGGGACGGAAACTTGGCCGCTTCGCAAAAAATGCACAAGAGGTTTCAAGAGATACTTAAGGTTTTTTCGAAACCCGCAGGTGAACAAGCACAATCCGAAAACAAGCTGATGGATGGCAAGGTTTTGGGAAGAATTATCGCTGAGCCGGGAGACCTGTACGACCAGCAGAATTCACCAAAATGCTCATTGACGTCAATCCGGGTTTCCGAACTGCCCAGCAAGTTTTCCTCCGAGATACAGAATCTTATCAATTGGCCCAAGAACTACGAACCACCAAAGCCGTGTCCTTACAGCGAGGATGAGAAAGAGAGAATCGTAGCCGACGGCATGTTCTACACAAAGGTACCATCGTCCGCTGGTGAAGGCGGCGGCTTCCGGTGTGTTGGGAAGTTCTTGGTCTCCAAATGTCTCAGCCCAGTGGACGGTATATGGGACGGGAAGAAGGACGGAGCTATCCACACAATCATTGGCAGGCTCACGATGTTTGACTACGAATTCCAGTCGGACAAGGCAAATCCGCTCATTTTCAAACTTACGAAGACTGGCTATCTGTATGTCCAAGGCACAGGCACAACAATCGATCTCAAAACCGGCCAGAAGTACACATACCCCAAGTGAATAAATGTTTGCGGCCAACAACTGCGTGGAGCGGACGTGAACAAACTGCGCTCCTCACGCAGAGCGTTGGGCTCACGAGTTCATCGAGAAGCACGTGGGGCCGCGTGATCGCGTGGGAAACAAGGGAGGGACGCTCGGGAATAGGCTGAGGGCTGTGATGGCGGGAAAGAAGTAGCGCGCTGAGTAAGGACCGTCTGTGGTAGACGGCCTTGCTCTTTCCTGTTCTGTGCGCAATCAAGGTTGACAGGCAAGCATCTCGCAGCTATCCTCGCTCTGTCAGATTAAGCGCAGAGTGTTGGGAGGAACGGCATAAGTCTTAGTTAGATTGCCGAGGCATGGCGGGGTTTAAAGGAAAATGTCCAACATCATCTTGATACCACTGATATTGGTCCTTTGCCTTGCCTTAGTGTGTCCGGACGCGAGAGCGGATGGGGCGAGTTATGCTACTGTGAACTATGTCGTGGCCGGCCTGCTGTTCGTTGACGTTGGAGCTTCCATAGCTAATGGTCTTGCGCTGACAGCGGGTAGACCCAATCGATTGAATGGTTATTTTGGCGTCGCCGCGGGCGTTATATCATTGGGTCTTGTGGCAGCAAACTACGCCATGACCAACGATAAAGAACTTCGGGACAGTTTTGCAATAGTGTTCGGGACGGCGGGCACGGCGTCACTTGTACTTGGAGCAATGAATGTCCGCCGGTCTCCACCAACTCGCGAAGGGGCGGTGGGAATATCTGGAGTTCACCTTTTCCCATACCTGACCGTGGAAAGGGATCGACGGTGTGGAATGGGGGTCGGTGCCCAGATCACGTTTTAAATGTCGTGCAATCTAACGCGCGGATACAGCTGACGACTGCGGCTGGTGCACAGCCGGTCGGCCTACGCCTACACCGACAAGCACGTGGGGCCACGAGAGCGACTCGCCAAGAGGGACGGGACGCTTGAGAACAGGCTGAGAGCTGTGATGGCGGAGAAGAGGTAGTACGCTGAGTGAGGGCCGTTCTGATGGACAGCCTTGCTCTTTCTTATTCTGTGCGCACCCAGGGATTGGCATGCAGGTCATTCACGGCTATTCTCAGTGTGGCTGATTAAGTAGAGAGTGCAATCTGGAAAAGAAGACGTTCTAAAGGCACTTATGCGGAAACGGCAAGAGCCGTGGTTGGGCGGCTCAGACAAGTGGTTTGCCAACATATAAGGAGGTTCTTTACGAAACATCGTGAAATTGGGTCCATCGTGGCTTTTGTGGTTATCGCCTATGCCATTTCGTGGGCGATTTGGCTGACAGGCATACTATCAATTGATGGACTGACCAGTATTGAAGACGAAAGATTCGCGGGATTTCTCTTGGCAGGCAGTTTCGGCCCAACCGTAGCTGCGCTGGTGATGGCTGGCTTTACTGCCGGGCGCTCGTCTATTGTCAGCCTGCTAAAGCGCCTAATTCTCGTAAGGGTAAATTGGCGAGTTTATGTCGTTACCCTCTTTCTGATGCCAGTTATCGGGCTGGTATTCTATCTTGTTCTGGGTATTTCAGCCAAAATCGCTCTATGGAAAATCGCTACTACCATGGTCGCACTAGTACCATTGAATGCACTCTTGGGTGGAGTCATTTTCGGATTTGGTCCGCTGGGCGAAGAGATGGGTTGGCGTGGTTTTCTTCAATCTCATTTGCAAGGCCGCGTAAACTCAGTTACCACAGCAATCATAGTCGGCCTCGTTTGGGCTTTCTGGCATCTTCCAGCATTCAGGTTTGCAGATTTCCGCAACGGATTGGACTGGTCGCAATTCGTCGTGCTATATCCGATATCCACGATTCTTCTCGCATTTATCATGGGTCACCTGTGGCGATGGAGCAATGGCAGTTTGTTCATAGCGATATTCTTCCATGCCGTACTGAATACGACGGCAGTAAATCTCACGCGCGACAACTGGTGGGATTTCGGAGATCTGACCGCCGTGCAAATCTACCTTAGCATTCTGGCAATATTCGCGCTGACGGCCTGCGCAACCGAGCTATTGTCACGAACAGTGCTTCGACAATCAGAACCAGAATGACCACAGCGAGAAAATTCGTGGCTACCGAGTCGGACCCTCAGCGACTGAAGCCACAGTCGGATATTCCATTATCAAAGTGACCGCTACAATCGTGCCAAGGTCAAGCTAGACGCAGTCGAGGCTGAAGCGAAGGCGATGGTTCAGAAGGTCGAAGCCCTCATGGCCGAGGTTAAGCAAGCCTACCACGAGGCGCTGGCGCCGTACCGCAAAGCCTGTCGGAAGGCCGGAGTTGAGTGCGAGTTTGAAGGTGGGCGCTCAACCAACGTGAGCCCGAAGGTGAGCTTCATCGTCGAGAAGGCGGGCAAGGGCATCCGCGTGATGGTGAAGGGGAAGCCTGAGAGCGAGGAGCTGATCTCGCTTGCCGCGCTCAAGGCGAGCGTGAACAAGGCAGCCTACACCTACACCGAGAAGCACGTAGGGCCACGAGAACGCGTTGGTAACAAGGGAGGCACGCTCGGGAACAGGCTGAGAGCTGTGATGGCAGGGAAGGAGTAGCAAGCTGAGTAAGGACCGTCTGCGATAGGCGGCCTTGCTCCTTCGTGTTTTGTGCGCATTGACAGGCGAGCTATTCGTGACTATCCTTGCTGCGGTTGATTAGCAGAGCGTGTTATCATGCCGACCTAGGACCGCAGGATTGTCGTCAAGAGTCCTGATGAGGATAGTCCGAGGCGCGTTGGCAACGAGCGCTCTTTAGAAGGGACGCAAGCCTTAGCTGGGAGGGTGTTCGTCTTCTCCGCCAACCTTGTGAGGTTATTGTCTTGAAGATTCTAAGAGTGTTCTTGATATTGGCATTTTGTGTCGAGCTTTTCGGCTGCAGTTGCGATACCGGTATCTCTCCCACACAGGTCGTGGTTTTGGGGAATGTTTACAGACACGGTGGGGGTGGTATTCAGATCTGTCTCTCCCATCTTGGTCGGCCAATTTCTGATGCAGATGTTTCAGTCAACGGCCACCGCCTTATTGAATTGCCGACAGAGGGAACATACCTTATCACTCGGACGTCTATGCCCATTGAGTCGGGCGTCACCTACGAACTCACGGTGAAGCTCGGAAAGAATTCCATCACTGGCACGGCCGTGTTGTGTGACAGCTTTAGTTGCCTTGAACCACAGCTGGACTCCCACCACCTGCAGGGTGAGCCCTTGGTTGCAACGTGGACACGTAGTGGGACCGACTACAGCTACGTCCTGATGATAGAAGAGTGGCATCCCGAATTTGTGAGACGTACCCATGCTTCCCCGATTGTTGAGGACACAGTCTACACGATCCCTGGTGAGGCGTTTGACGGATCGGGGTACTATTCCATTAAGATCTTTTCCTTCGAGAATGGCGTAGCGTATAACTGCGACATTCTGGCATTCAAAAACAATAACCTTACTGGAGGTGCGCTTGGGTTCTTCGGCAGCTGGCGACTGGCTGAAACGATGGTTTGGATCGACGACTCGGGATAACAAGGAGGCGTATGGTAGGTGAGCACCGTCTATGATAGACGGCCTTGCTCTTTCTTGTTCTGTGCGGATTCAGAGGTTGGCAGGCAAGCGACTCACAGCTACGCTCTCTGTGGCTGATTAGGCAGAAAGTGTTGGGCGGAAACGACCGCACTCTAAGGGCACTTATGTGGAAACGGAATAAGCCGTAATTCGGCAGGCCATTGCGATGGATGTTCGTCGGTGTGCGGCCACCTGGAGAAGGAGTCAGCAGGGATGAACCAAGTCATGGAGGTGCTCCTCAACCGCAAGTCAGTTCGTGCGTACGAAGACAGGCCGGTCCCCGAGGAGGCAAGGGCTGCGATTCTGCGCGCGGCAATGCGGGCTCCCACGGCCGGGAACATGATGCTCTACTCGATCGTCAACGTCACAGATCAAAGCGCCAAGGACACGCTCGCTCAGACGTGTGACCATCAACCCTTCATCGCCAAAGCGCCACTCGTCCTCTTGTTCCTGGCCGACTATCAAAGGTGGTTTGACTACTTCATCGTGTCGGGCGTCGAGCAGCTTTGTGAGCAAAGAGGGGAGGCTCTGCGGAAGCCGGAAGAGGGTGACCTGCTGTTGGCCTGCTGTGATGCTCTGATAGCCGCACATACGGCCGTCATCAGGTAGGATTTGAATCTACAACCCTCCGGTTAACAGCCGGATATTCTCTGCTCCTAGTCCGGCGAGTCCCGGAACGCGTCAGACCGGCAGCCCGAGCAAGAAGTTCGCGGCATCGATCACATGAACGTCGCCGGCCATCCCGGGTCGCTCGCAATGCAGGACGACCTGGAACCGGCGACGGACTTTGAGGCGTTCAGCGAAGTATTCCATGGCTGGGGCTGGAGACGTCTCAGAGAGCTTCGCCTCGATCAAAACCCAGGGCTTCCGTTCCAATGTAAGCAAGAAGTCCACCTCGCGCTTCTCTTTATCTCTGAGGTAGTAGAGTTCTAACGGCGGAAGTCCCCAGTCCTGCGTAAAGTGGCACCACTTGAGAAGGTGGCTCGCCACAAGGTTCTCAAAGCGAGCTCCCTCGCTCCCCACTTCGGACCAGTCCCAAAGATAGAGCTTTGGTTCCTTACGAAGGGAGCGCGCCATGCGGCCTGCAAACGGTCGAACCAGATATAAGAAGTAGAGCCGCTGGAGGTGGTCCGTCCACTGGCGGACCGATTCCGTTGCAACCTGCAAATCCTCGCGAAGCGCGTTGTAAGACAACACCCCCGCCGCACGCAATACAAGGAGTTCGATCAACTCCTCCACGTGAGAGAGCATCCGGATGCGCGTCAGGTCGCGCAGGTCTTCCTTCACTATCAAGGCACGGCGTTCCCGCAGCCATTGGCGATGATGTCGCTCATTCCTTTCAAGGAATGGTTCCGGAAAGCCACCCCAGCGAAGCAAGGCCCGGAGCGCCCTCCGTGCTTCCGATGGCGCGGGCTCTGCCAACTTGAGGAGAGATGACATGGTCTTCTCAGGATACTCTTCGATCGAGCAGCCTTCGGGATCAATGACCTCCCTCAAGGATAGTGGATGCAGCCGGTATTGATGATAGCGTCCGAGCAGGCTGTCACCGCCTCGCTGATAGACATCAAGCCTTGCACTACCTGTGACCAGCAAGTCCACTCGGTCCCCGCGGGTATCCCAAAGCCCCTTGACGTAGGTTTTCCATCGCGGGTACTTGTGGATCTCATCGAGAACGACGAGAGGCCTCTCGGACGAACCTTTTGGTCGGTAAGCATCAAGGAATGTATAGGGTGCACTCACGAACTCGCGGCGCCACTGCAAGTCATCCCAGCTTCGATAGAGATCCTTGGACTTTCGCTTTTTGAGTAAGGCTCTGGCGAGAGTCGTCTTTCCTGCTTGGCGCGGTCCCACCACGAAGGCTATCTTCCGATGGGGAAAATGCTCAAGATCAAGAAGGTTTTCAAACGACCTCTTCATACGACTATTTTCTATCAAGATGGAGATTAGTCAAGACAAATTTCCATGTCACTGGAAATCAGTCGGGATGCACTCTCGAGATGAAAAAGATGGCTCCGCGGGCTGGTATCACAGAGCGCGGTGTTGTGGGATACGGTCCGTCTGCGCGTGAGACGCGTTGCGAAGGGCCACACCCGCATCACAATCCTTCCCGAACCGACACAAGAGCAGACTGCTGAGCACGTTGGGGTGCAGCCGCTCTGATGTTGCTTTGACCCGAAGAAGAATCTTCCGCCTGTTCCACTCAAACACCCTTAGCTTTTTCACTTCTTTCCATACCGTAAGAAATGAACTGTTCAGGTAGTGCGTAGACACCCCGAGACTTGCGTTCCGGGGGTTGGTTGTTCGAAGTGGGACGATTTCAGGACGAGGCACAAGCTCTGACAAATCAATGGTTCGAAGAGGACCGGCAAGCAGGGGAGAAGCTCACTGCAGAGCCGAGTGTCTCCAAGAACATCGACGATCTTACCGAGAAATTCACCAGGGTCCCGAACGGCATTCTGGATAAGGCGATGAGTTTTGGGTTCACGAGGTGTGAGTTGCTCGTTGTGCTGGCCGTCATCAGGCAGACATGCGGATGGAACAAGCCCGCAGATTGGTTGAGCTATTCACGAGTGGCGGAATTGACAGGGCTTGAGAAGAGAAACGTGCGGAGGATGATGCTCCGTCTCAAGAAGGGCAGGGTCTTGCGATGTGGAGAATACCAGCCTGCCGGGTACCCTCGACAGTGGAGTCTTGAGAAGAACACAGACGTATGGGACTACGAAGGACTGCGACGACTTCGCAAGAAAAGTGAGGCGAGTAGGAAGAAGCGTGTGCTGAGAGATGAAACTGAAGGGAGGGTTAAATCTACCCACAGGGGGAGGGTAAGAGTTACCCCGGGGGGTGAGGGTAGAAGTTACCCACCACAAAAGACAGAACTAAATACAGAACTAAAGACAGAATTAAAGACATTGCGCGCAGCATTCGCTGCGCGCGCCTCCTCTTCTTCATCTTTGTCAAAACCAGAGGGAGAGAAAGGAGCAGGGTCTATATGGAGTCCCAAGGACCCCCCATCGGTAGAGAGACCGAGTCCAGTGATAGAGACCCAGATGGCTCCGTGTGATCAGGTTC
Source organism: Candidatus Eisenbacteria bacterium (assembly GCA_026388185.1). Lineage (NCBI taxonomy): Bacteria > Candidatus Eiseniibacteriota > Candidatus Eiseniibacteriota bacterium. Next base: position 126,292 of record JAPLKG010000010.1, read on the forward strand.
GTATAGTCCAGCTCTGTGGTGAGCTTGAGGCAGGGGGGGTGAATTCGTATCCATGGGTTGGTGGGAAAAGGAGGAAAGGTGTTCTAGCCGCCCATATTATCAGAGTTCTTGAGAAGGCGGTGGTACAGAGACCCGGGGCAGCGGAGTTTGATGTCTTCGCAGAGAAAGTGTTCGGGGAGATTTGTTCCAGTGGGTGATTCAATTTGTAGTCGACCGAGGCGCGGGCGTTCCGAATCTCGCGGTGATGCCGTGAAGTGTGGCGGATTGAGAAGCGGAGACTGCCCGCGCCGTTGCTGGGGAAGAATGGGAGATAGGATGGACATGGACATTCGTGAAGTTGAGATTGAGAAGCTTGAACCTGCACCGTACAACCCGCGCGAGATTTCAGGCGAGGCTCTCGACGGGCTCGCACACAGCATCGGTGAGTTCGGTCTTGTGGAGCCCATTGTGTGGAACGAGAGGACCGGGCACGTCGTGGGAGGACATCAACGGCTCAGGGTCTTGCAGCGGGATGGAGCCAAGAGCACGAAGGTTGTCGTTGTGGACCTTGACCCCGAGCGCGAGAAGGCCTTGAACGTTGCCTTGAACAGCCGTCACATACAGGGCGATTGGACTCAAGGCCTGGGAGTGATTCTTCAGGAACTCAAGATAGAACTGCCAGAGCTCACGGCGGCGCTTAGACTCGATATTCTGGAGACTGACTTTCAGAAGCTCTTCCCGCCGGAAGGGTACGCCGGGTTGGTCGACCCAGACGCAATCCCCGAGGAGCCTGAGAGAACCGTCACGAGACTAGGCGACCTCTGGCAGCTCGGGAGACACCGATTGCTCTGCGGCGACTCCACAAACCGGGAGACGCTGAAGACGCTCATGGATGGAGCGAAGGCGGTGTTGGTTGCCACTGACCCGCCCTACGGCGTCGCCTACGACGGTAACCAGCACAGGAGGAGGGTGTAAGCCCCACGAAACACGGCGGTGGCATCGTGTATCGCCCGATTTTGAACGATGACCTCGAGGGAGAGAAGCTCTTGGAGTTCTTGACTGCGGCGTTCCAGGCTGCTGCTCAAGTCTCCACCCCTGATGCCTCCTGGTATGTGTGGCACGCGAGCGTCACGAGGGACATTTTCATAGAAGCCTTGAGAACAATCGACGTCGAAGTCCACCAGGAAATCATTTGGGTGAAGGAGAGCTTCCAGTTTGGCAGAGCAGACTACCACTGGCGACACGAGCCTTGCCTGTACGGCTGGGGACAGAAACACAGGTTCGTGGGCATGAGGAACCAGTCCACAGTCTGGGAAGTGACAAGGGAGACCGACCACAAGCATCCAACGCAGAAACCAGTTGAGCTTTTCGCAAGAGCGATGAGAAACAATGCGCTCTCACTGGAGCCATGCCTTGATTTGTTTGCGGGTTTCGGGACCGCCATAATTGCAGCTGAAGTGACAACGAGGGTCTGCTACGCGGTCGAGCTTGACCCGACCTACGTGGACATGACGGTAGTCAGATGGGAGCGATTCACTGGGCAGAAGGCTCTCTTGCTCAGGGAGGGCAATCTGATAGGAGGGGGCTATGAGCGCATCAGAGAAGCAGTTGCCTGACCAGGTTGCCCCCGGGGATGGAGACGTGAAGGCGGTTCGAAGACATCGCCCCATAAGAGGCCGGGTCTACTATGGGGAACGGCGCAAGAGAGTTGCAGAGCTTCGGACCATCGGTAACCTCACGTTTGAGCAGATAGGGGAGCGGATCTGTGCGTATGGGTTTGAGCCCATGACGGGGGAGCGTGCCTGGAGAGACTACCAGCTTTGCATGCAGGAGAACGCAAAGGCCCTGAACTCTGTTGAGCGGAAGAGTGAGATTGTGACGAAGCTTGAAGGGCTCTTCTCTCTTGCTATCATGGCGTACAAGGACGCGCAGAGGCAGAACAAGGACGGGGTGAAGATCCCCGACCCGTACGCGCAAGCGTTGTTGCTTCAGAGGGCCGTGGAGATCTTGGAGAGGTTGGCAGAGCTTTCTGGTTTCATCTCTCGCAAGGGTTTTGTGGTGACGCAGACGGTGAGCACGGAGCAGAAACAGATGTCGTTTGTTGATATTGTGCGGAAGTACAGGGCAGAACGTGGGCTGGCGCCGTTACCGCTTGAGGATAAATAGAGTGGTACGGAGCCTCCGGCAAGCTCCAATGTTGTGACCATTCTCTCCGTCCATATACGGTCTTTGCCCAATGACAGTAAGAGGGGCCGGCACTCAACCAGCCCCTCGCTCGTGTCTGGTTCGTAGGTCCAGTTACCTAAGCATCACCATCTTCCGCGTGGCCGCGAATTCGCCTGCTTTGATCGAGCAGAAATAGACGCCGGAAGGCAGTGCCACGCCGTCATCCCCCCGCCCATCCCAGAGCACGCTGTATACGCCGGACTCTCGCCAAGAATCGATGAGGGTGCGAACCGGGCGACCCACGATATCGTATATCCGCACCACGACTTTTCCAGGCTTCGCGAGCGAGAACTTGATCTCGGTCACAGGATTGAACGGATTGGGGTAGTTCTGCGCCATCGCGGTTACAAGCGGTACGCCCGTGAGCCCCTTGTCTATACCGACCACTCCCGTACAGGTGTGTCCCACGTGGCACCCAAAGATGGCCGAATCCAAACTATCAACCAGACCATCACAGTTGAAGTCAGATCTGCAAGCGCTTGTCGATATGTCAGAAGAGAGAATAGCCGCGTCAAGAGCGTCTACAGTGCCATCGGCGTTTAGGTCGGGCGACAACCATAGCCTCGTGTCGTCGAAGAGTGGGATTTGGAGACATGTAACCCTGGTCCTGATGGAACAGCACTGAGTTTGACCCCTTCTGTCCAAACCGATAGGGATAACTAGGGTTGCCTCACCCGAACGGTCGGTTGTAGCATAGACCTCTCGACAGAGCTTCATGTCACAACTCGAGTAGAAGGTCGCGACAACGGGAAGTAGACGCACAGGCCGGCCAAGCTCATCTCGGAGGACCATATGAATGCTGCTCGTCTCCGAAGAAACCGTTGGGCAGACAAACACCTTATCGTCGTTCACAAGATTCTCCCATTGCACGGTGCACTTGGGGGGATAAGGCCAGTACGGGTCAAATCCATGGCAAAGCCAATGGGGGGTGTAGTTGGCCCAACCCAACACGCTGGCATACCAGCCAGTCATGACGTTGTCGTTACCGCAGAGCGGGTAGCCCTGGGTAGCGTCGGTCCTGATCACGCAGTTGTCGTAGCCCTCTGTCAACGTCTGGTAGTCTGGACCACCAACCACGCTGACAGCATTGCTGACGACCGCGTATCTGACCGTCGGCCTCGAATCGTACTGCCTCTCAGCCTTCGCTTGGGGTGTAGAACCGGACACTCCGATCACGTTGAACGTCCTCAAACACCCGTTCGAACGAGCCACAAACAGCGTCGTGTCTGGCAACGCACCGCCCGCTACGCCTCTGATAGGCAAGCAGTAGGTGTAGTCACCAGTGTTCGTCGCATAGTTCTTGGCTACGTTCGTAACACCAAGCACGTTGTTGAGGAATGGCTTGCCCCAACTGGGATTGCCGTTCAGATTCCTCGCAACACAGTCACCGCTCATCCAGAAGAACCTGGGCCAGTCAACGCTAGAGTATGTAACCAGCCAGCTGTTGAGCATGTCAACGTCCTGCTGATACATACTGTAGTTGAGCTGCGTGCCTGCGTTCAACATGCAGTACGTGTAGGCCTGGAACTGTACGAGTGTAGCCCCAGGACCCCAGTTGTACTTGTCGGTCCCGGGTCCACCAATCTGGCCGGTGTTAGCTGCCCAACGAGCAATACCATTCCTCAAGTCACTCGTAGGACCCAGCTTGTTGAACATATCGTACTCGTAACCGTTGGCTGCCAAATGCCGACCGATCCTGGTAGAGTTCCTCTCGTCCCCGTTGCCTCTCTGACCAAAATGATCAGCAACTATCAAGCACGGATACTCCGGACCACCTTCACCGTCACTCCTCATCATCGGCAGAATCTCAAACTCCTCCGAAACTCCACCAGTCGTGTCAGGTAGCAAGAACCAGTAGCTCGATCCCGTGTAACGAGCCTTGAGGAAATATTCAACCCTCGCACCAGGCACAAACAAGTTGTTCGGAAGTATCTCCGTACCTTCCGCCAACCCATTTGTCGACCTGATAGCATCAGCCTCGTGGAACGCCGTCATCCAGGTCTCTGCAACCGTGAGTGTCGTCGCACCACCAGAGGCTGTCGCCCTGCCCGTGTCCATCCTCGCAGACTGCCATGCACCTGTAGTCGCTGTCGGGAACCACGTAGTGAAAAACGCATGCGTCGTGGGCTGCCATGGGCTTACCTCCGCCATACGGAAGGTAAGCCAAACCTCCATGTCATCCGCACCACCACGGCACACCATCGTGTCCCCAAAGATCGGAGGCTGAAGCGTGCTCAGATAGTTCGGAATTCTCGTGTCGGCTGTGCTCGTCGGGTTAAGCGTTCCGTCCTCAGCAAATTGATCCTGGAAATAATCCAGCTCTCTCATGCTGATGTACGGAGCAACGTCAGAACCGTACAGACCAAATGACACGTTGTCAAAATACGGCGTTACGTTGCACGTGTACGAACAATCACCATCACCCCACGGATCCTCATCGCAAAGGTTCACCACACCATACGCAATCTGAGCCTTGTCCGCTGTCGGCGGTATGTAAGTGGAAATATCAAAGGTCAACGGACGACACGTCGCCGTCTCTCCCGTGTAGTACACGTAACCGTCGCTCAACCACCCACTCCAACCACCAGACTCGCACGCAGGAGCATACCTGGCCTGATAGTAGAAGAAGATGTACATCACTATAGGCGAGTAACCAAACCTCTCGCAC